>CBDUPW010000001.1:0-100594 GCA_965369205.1 uncultured Polyangiaceae bacterium
CCACGCTGGTTGCACACGATCGCTGTCGCTGCGATCTTGAAATGAATGGAATCTGCACTCTTGCAGTTCTTGCCTGGATTCGTCGGGTCGTGCACCCATCCCAGATCATTGCCCTTTGCAAGTTCCGCCTTCCATTCCGGGCACCAATGGTGGAGACAAATCACATTGTCTTCGTCCGCCGCGAGCAGGTAGGTCCCCATGTAGACGGGTTCGTCGGGAACGCAGCAGTTGCCGTGGTTCGTGCCTTCGCGGCACACCTTGCCGGGGCCGCACTCGGGATCCGTAGTGCAGCCACCGCCCTCGTTGTCCAGATCCTTGACGAGGTAGCGGTCTCCGACGTTGCGCTCGACGGCCCAACCGGAAGGATTGCAGCCGTTGTGTACGGTCAAGTACCCGGTCTCATCCTTCTGGTCCGCGCAGCTTTCCGACAATTCCGAGTCGAAAATGGCGTAGTAGCCCGTCTCTTTTACTTTCACGATGCCACAGTCTGCCTTGCTGTCACTGCCAAGCACCCACAGCTGTCCGTCGCCGCCGTCCTTGCTGTTGTAGCCGCTCGGCGCGCTGTCCGAGAAACAGAACTCGATGTTGCCGTTCTGAAAGCTGGCGCCGCAGTTGTCGTTGGTGAATCCAGAGTTCACATCCGCGCATGGAGGTGGCGGAGGAATGGTCGGGATCTCGTTGACGGCCGCCGCGTCGACGCTGCATAGCGAAAGCGCCAGCAATAACCCAACCTGCGCGCGTGTAACCAACATGCTTGCCTCCCACTATTCAGGACAACACCCTACAGGCTAGCACGCCTTGCCCCGGAAACCGCGATCGGCAGCGCGCAAAATCCGCGGACCGCAAGCGCGGCGTGAGCCGACACAACGCGCGCGCGCATCGGCGCTGTGCAGGCTCGCTGAAAGTTTTTAGTGCGGGAGGAGGCGTTACTTGCGCGGCATCGCAGCGGAACTCTCGCGGTCTCCCCAACATACCGGCGGACTTTCCGGCGGTAGGGCACACCCAAGATGCAGACCTGCGGCGACCGACACAAACTTTCCGCTCGGAACCTGCGTCGCCTTGTGGTCGTTACTGCCCCAGCACGCGACGCTCTGATCTGCCAACACCGCGCACGAATTCAGCACCCCGGTGGCAACCTGGCTGGCGGATGTGGCGGCAACACCGGGCTCCGACTGCCCTTCGACGCCGCCCGCGCAGATCAGCTTGCCACTCGTGTCGACGGCGCAGGTATGCATGAAACCCGCGGCGATCTGGCGGTAGTTTCCCGGTGGAAGCGAGACGTCGTCCACTTCACGAGCTCCGGCTTCATCTTGGTCGTCTTCTGCGGGCGCCCAGCACTGCGCCTCGCCCGCGAGCGTCAGCGCGCAGGCGTGACGCCCGCCGACGGCGACGCGGCGAAATTTTCCTTGGGGGCGCTTGGTCACGAGCCGCATTCCGAGCCATGAGAAATCCTCGCACTCCTTGTGCTCCTCCGTGCTGCCGCACTTCTCAAGAAGCGCCGCTGGGTACTCGGTTTTGCCTTGGGGCCCCCAGCAGACCAATTCTCCGTCCGGTCGCACGCCGCAGTTCGCGTGGTCCCCAGCTGCCACCTGCGCGAACTTCCCTGAAGGCGCTCTGCTTTGGGCGCCCCAACACTTCGCTTCGCCATCCGTCGTCGTACCGCAGGCGTGAAACGAAGCCGCGGCAAGTTGCACGAAAGTGCCCGATGGCGCGTCGTCAGCAAGCACGCCCCAACACGTCACGCTCTTGTCTGCCTTGAGCCAGCAACCAAAGTTGCTGCCGACGATGACTTGCGGAGCAAACACCACCGCGATGCTGGTGTCTTCGGACGGCGCCGTCGCTTCTGCGCCGTTGCCCCCAACCCCGGGTCCAGTCTGCGCGGGCGCCTGCGGACTGCCGCCACAAGCAGCGAGGAGTGAAAAAAACGCGACGGACGACGGCGGCGACAGCTTCATGACGAGAGCCGCAGCCTACTCGGCCCGGCGCGCCATTCAAACCCCACATCCCCCACGCCTGGACGGCCCTCGCCAACTGCCTGCGCGGTTCCGCTACACTGCTGGCCATGGTGTTCTTCCGGATGGGTCGTGGCTTTGTTGCGCGCTGCTTCACCAGCCCCGCCCGAGGCGGCGCAGCTAGGGGGCGCGCGCTGGGCGCGGAACTCTTCGGCGTGGGACTCTCTCTCACCCTCGGCGCGTGCGCGCCTCAACCAGCACAGGCACCCCTCGCTGCCACTGCCGAACCGACGCTGGTGCATGTGCCAGAACCCAAGGTGTCGCCGGTCAGCAAGGAGAGCCTCGTGCTGCCCAGCCGTTGCGTGGCCAGCCCGCGCACGCCAAAGCAAATCCGCGTGCGAGAGGTGCGCCCCAGTGAAGACGACCCCCTTGCCGGGCGCTTCGACATGCAGCAAGCGCTGGACGGACTCAGCGGCGGCTTCCCACTAGTCGCAACCCTCGAGACGAGCCACGGAGTCTTGCGTTGCGAACTCTGGGACGACGTCGCGCCGATCACCGTCGCAAACTTCGTCGGGCTCGCGCGAGGCCTGAGGCCGTTCCGAGATCCAGTGACCAAGCGCTGGGTCAGGCGGCCGGCGTACAACGGCGTGATCTTCCATCGCATCATCGCGGGGTTCATGATCCAGGGCGGCGATCCAAGCGGACTGGGCAGCGGCGATCCAGGCTACGTCATTCCTGACGAGATCGATCCGCAGGTTGGCGCCGGCGTGCGCGGGACGCTATTCATGGCCAACCGAGGGCGGGACACCAATGGCATGCAGTTCTTCATCATGCACGAACCGGCGAAGCACCTAGCCGGTCGCTATACGGCATTCGGCCAGTGTGGCCCCGACGAAGTCGTCGATCAAATCGCGAACGTGCCCGCCTCCGGCAAACAGAACCGCCCGGATGAGCCTCCCGTGATCCACCACGTAACGATTGGTCTCGACGGCCCGTGCTGATCCTCCGCACGGGACTGCACCTTGCTCGACGCTCTGGGTCGCTTCTGAGGCGAGCCTGTGCATCCACGATGACGAAGCAGACGAGGATCCTAACGGCGCTTCTGGCCGTGGCGGGCTGTGCCCAGGAACCAAGCTTCGACGGCAAGCTGTCGCATTTGTCGCTGCCTTCGGTGCCGCCGGTGACGGCCCCTCCGGTCAAGCTCAGCGTGGCTCCGCTGACGAAGGAGTTGCGCGATAAGGGCTTCGGCGAGTGCAACCCGCACGATCCTCTCGGTTTGGGCCCCTACGCACCCTTCATCCGCTTGCCTCTGGGCCAGATGCTGGTTCCGCAGAAAGGCGGGCACACAAAAGACATGGGCTACGACGTACTGGTCCACTTCAACGGTGCAGACCCTGTACGCAAACTCTTGGTGCAGACCGCGGGCGGCATGGTGCTGGTATTGGTCGACAAGGGCATCGGAGGCGGTGGGCCCTATGCACGTGCGCTCGGCTCCAAGCTCGTCTTTCCTCTGCTGCGGGAGTCGATCACGAAGGCGCTGCAGCGTCACTCGGGACAGGAAACGGCCCACATCCGTCGCCTGGCGATTAGTGCGTGGAGCGCCGGAACAGCGGCGGTGAGCAAGATCCTTTCCCAAGGCCACGGGGGCATCGACGCCGTGGTGATCCTCGACGGGCTGCACGGCGCGTGGAAGCAGGGGGAAAAGCGTGCGCAGCAGCCAAGTAGTCTGGACGCTCGATTCTTGACGCACGAGATTGCCTTCGCGAAACGCGCGCAAGCCGGGGACGGCATCTTCGTCCTGACCCACAGTTCCGTCGATCCGTTCGTCTTTCCAGCGACGGGCACCACAGCCGCGCAGCTTCTCGAAGAGCTCGGCGTGCGCGCGCGTCCACTGTCACCGAAGGAGACTCCCTTCGCGCAGATCTCCAGCGCCGACGAGGGCGGCCTGCACATCTGGGGCTTCAGTGGCAAGGACAAGGAGGCGCACTGCGCGCAGCTCTTCGTCATGCCACGCATCGTGAACGACGTCCTCGAAACCGCCTGGGGCACGCCGAAGATGGACCGGAGCGTGCCACCCACCCCGCACCCAGACTGGAAGTACCGCAAGAATACCGCTCCGTAGCCTGCTTCATTTGACAGGCGGGCGCCTTGGTCCCATGTCTCGCCCATGAGCCCAGCCATCCGAGCACGCCTGCAGACGCAAGTTGAGAGCCATGACGTCGTCCTGTTCATGAAAGGCGACCGCCATGCACCCCAATGCGGCTTTTCCGCGAAGGTCGTGCAGATGCTGGACACGGTGGTGCCCGACTACGTCACGGTAAACGTCCTGGCTGATCCGGAGGTCCGCGAGGGCATCAAGGAGTTCTCCTCTTGGCCGACGATCCCGCAACTCTACGCCAAGGGGAAATTCCTGGGCGGCTGCGACATCGTTACGGAAATGTTCGAAGAAGGCAGCCTGGCCAACACCTTGGGCGTTGCGCAAAAGCCTGTCGCAGCTCCTAGGATCACCGTAACGGAGCGTGCGGTGGCCGCCCTCAGCGGCGCCACCGCTGGCACGTCGGAGGTGGTGCGACTCGGCGTCAGTCCCAGCTTTGAGCATGAGCTGATCATTGGCGCCCGGACGCCGGGCGACGTGCAGGCCCTTGGCTGCGACGTGATCGTCGTGCTCGACCCGATGAGCGCCCGCCGCGCCGACGGCACGCAGATCGATTTTATCGAAACGCCCCGAGGCAAAGCCTTCAAGATCGACAATCCCAACGCACCTGCGGAAGTTCAGCAGCTCTCCCCCGAGGGTCTGAAAGAACTGCGCGACGCCGCAACAGTGCTAACGCTTGTGGACGTGCGCACGCCCGCAGAACGAGAAGTCTGCAAACTCGAAGACTCCATCTTGCTCCGGGACGAAATCTACGAAGAGCTCATCGCCTTGGAAAAGGACACGGCACTGGTCTTCTACTGCCACCACGGGATCCGCAGTCAGCAGGCGGCCCAACACTTCATTGGTCGCGGCTTTCGCCGCGTCTACAACCTGGTCGGCGGGATCCAAGCCTGGTCCCAGCGCGTCGACCCCAGCGTGCCGACATACTGAAGCTACTTCGGCACTTCGGGCAGATACTGCAAATACGAAGCGGTCTGGTTCGGCAACCCGAACCCAGACGTACAGCCTTGTAGAGAGAGCCCCTGCTCCGTAAAGCCCGCCGCGGCGCCGAGCGCATCGGGATTGTCGATCACGCCCAGATACTGACTTGAGTTGCTAGCCCAATAGACTTTTCCGTTGGGCGCCAGCTTTGCGGCCGCCATCTTTGTTCCGCCAAAAAGGTGTTCTGCGCTGCTCGGGATATCGAATTGATATGCCTGGCCGTACCAGCCTTCGGAGCCGCGGACGAAGTAGAGCTTGCTACCGTCGGGGGAAAAGGAAGCGTGGTATCCAACGTCACCCGTCAGATGCTGCTTCACGTTGGAGATCATGCCCGTTTGGCGATCGAAGCTGGCCGTGGCGATCGCCCCGTTTGCACCGCCGAAGTTGATCGCCATCACGATGGTGTCGTAGTCCAGCGTGTGGTTGATGGCTCCGCGTTTCACCTGTCCCGCAATCCCCGTCGGCGAGACCACCGGCGTGGCGCTGACGCCTTGGTCGTTGACCACGTAGGATTGAATGCTGGCCGCGGAGTCGTATGCCAAAACCCAAAACGACTTGCCGTCCGGATGCGGTAACACATCGAGACCTTCGCCCGGATTGCCGTTGAACAGCTGTTGGTTCTTCGTGGTCACCGTGCCGTTGGGCCCCTGAGACAAGTCCATGACGGAATACGAAATGGTGCTCGGCGCCGACACGTTGGTAGAGTTCGTGAAGATGTAGAACTCTTTGTCGCCGCTGCCATATTTGGGTGCGATCAGCGCCGGCTCCGTGGCGCTGGCGTCCCCGGAAAGAGCGTCGCCGTTCGCCAGTAGCTGATTGGTGCCACCATGAAACACCTTGCGACCGTCGGTGTAGAACAGCAGCGCTCCGTTCTTGGGATCCGTGAACACGCCAGTGCCTTCAAAGCCATCGGATTCGCCCACGGGGGGGCCGCAGGTCACGACGGGCGGCGACTGATTGAAGTCGATGAGCGAGTTCTGTCCCTGTGAGGCGATGTACCAAACCCGTTCGAGCTCGAGACTGCTGACCACCTCCGTTGGTACGCCACCGCCCGTACCGCCACTCGTAATGATGCCACCGCCCGTACCGCCGCTCCCGCCGGTCGTGCCGCCAAGGCCACTGCCGCCCTGCCCGGCGCCGGCTGCGTTTCCCCCGGAGCCGCCCACGGACACGCCGCCACCCGCGCCGCCTGTGTCGTCCGTGCCCGAACAGGATAGACATAGCGACAAGACCCCCAGCATACCTAAGCTTCGCATTGCCGTAGTGTAACGCTGGGTGCCTCGAGCACAAATCTGCGCGGCAGCATCTCGTGTTTTTCGCGCTCTGGCCGCTGCTCTTTGCTTCAACGCGGGTAGAGTCTGGTCCGCTGAAGCCCCGCCGAGCCTACAATCAGAACGTGACGACTGGCCGACTCATCTCCCGCACTGCCCTGCGTCTCGGGCTGGTCACCCCGGCGTTCATCCACAACTCCAGTTACTTCCTCGTGAATCTGCAGGTCTACGAAGACGGCCTGGTCAACTGCTGGGAACTCCTGGACCTGAAGCTGTTCGAGAAGAAGCTCGATGCAGGTTGGGTGGTCCCAGGGGTGCCGGACGGAGAGGATCTTAGTGTGCACGGACTGGGGAACTTCAAACTGCGCGCGGGCAAATGGAAGGACAGTCCCGAAACACTGCTTGCGCGAGTGCGTGCACTGGTGCGCGAGTTGAATCCCCAGCTGCATAACTTGCACAACTGCCACGGTCAGACCGAGCGCCTCGAGGGCAAGATGCGGGTCTCGATCTTGGGCAGCCCGGAAGAGCGCCCGCTGCGACGCAAGGACGACTTTCGCCGCAGCGCAATCCACGGGGACCTTGTGTCCTTGCTCTACAAGCAGCAGGGCGAAGTGTTCCTAGCCGACGTGCGTGCCTTTGCCGACGGGTCGGTCGAAATCGGCCGGGTGCCCGAGCCGGTAGTGACGGATCTGGATGGTGTGTCCGCAGCGATTGAAAAGCGCGCGCTCTTCACCAAGCCGCGCAAAGGCACCCGCGTCTGTGTGCACGGACTCGGCAGTTTCGAGGTCGAAAAAGCACGCTTCATCACCGGAGCCCAGGACATGCTTGGAGACTTGCGCGACATAGTCGAAACCCTGAACGGCCGCGCGGATTCGGCGACGCGCTGCCGGGACGCCTACGAAGCATTCGTCGCGGAGCCGACCCTTGCCCGACGCGACGCACTCCGCACCGCCTACGAAGCAGTGCCGGAGCACAACCGCATGTACGTGCTCCGAGACCAGGACGTCAAAGACATCCCGATCCGCATGATCGTCTACGGCGACAAGGAAATCGAAAACTGGAGCCACCGCGCAGTCGCCAGGGCGCGGGGTGATGCCCTGCCAACCATCACGGTGCCAAAAGCCAAGGACGAGGCCACTACGCAAGGGACCCCGACGCGCCGTGCGGCGTCCCGCAAAGGGTCGTCGAAGAAGCGCTAATGATACAATGCAGTGAACAGCAACGTGAGGGCACGAGACTGGGCGTCTAGATCCTGATCATTCTTCGTGGAGCGACCCACGGCTGCTGAGAATCGAAGCAGACCGCCCACGGACCACTCGTCACCAACCCAGGCGTCGTAGCCGACCCAGACGGCGCCGCCGAAGCCGGAGTCGTTGCGCACGTCGTCTGCACCCTTCACGTCCGTACGGATGTTGGCCAGGCCAAGCAGTCCGCCGAGATGGAACCCGCCTTTGGGATCCGGGAATCCGTCGATGAAAACACCGACCATTCCCGTCTCGACGTTGGCTTGCAGGTCAGCCGTGGTGCCTTGCAGGTCTAGGTTTGGTGAGTAGTCGGCCAGGAGTCCGCCACCGATGGCAAGTCCGCGATTGGGGGACCCACCGACCAGCAAGTCAAGCGCGACCGAACCGCCGAACGCGGTGATGTCATCGTTGTAGGTGATGGCGTGGCCGCCAATGCCGAGATTGAGCCGCAAGTAGAAGCCGTCGTGCACATGGTACGAGCGGGCGACGGGCGCTTCGGGCTCCGGTGTGGTGACGTCGATGGCGGGCGGCGTGCTCTTTTTTGGCGCGTCGGCCTGCGCTGCGTCGGCGGGTGGCGGCGCGGACGACGGCTCCTCCGCCGTCGCGGAAGTCGCGTCGCTGCTTGCTTCTGCGGGCGACTCGCCGCCAGGCGCATCTTCCCAACCTTGTGCCGCTGCAGCACTTGTCCAGAGCACGGCGCTTGCCGCCGCGACCCCTGCAAGACCCTTCGTACAACGTGCTCGATACTTCATGACTCCACCTTCAAGCTATGCGCCACTCAATGCAGCACTGTGAGATTGACGACTGAAAACCCACCAGCCGGCACGTCGACTTCGCCCCGCTTTTCGATACTACGCGCGCCAAGCAAGATCTGATGTCGGCCAGCTTTCACCCAGACGCGGCCGAAGGCGATTCGCGCCGGCAACGTAGCCCAACTGCGCGTGTCCGGCGTGTCAGTCGCGGTCAGCGTTGCTTGAGTGCCTAGGCCCAAGAGCAGACTGAGCGCGCCGCCGCCGGACCCGCGGCGCACCGCCTCCCCCGCGACCACACGGGTGAGCATGCGTGTGATCGCGGACCCCACGACACCGCCACGGGCTGTTTCCCACGCGACCTTCGCTTCGCGGTCGACTGCTAACACGCCTTCCAAAAACTGCCCCTGTCCGTCGAGCGCGAACGTCGGCACGCTGTACTGCCCGCGTGCTTTTCCCAACTCCGGGTAGTTGACCCAGGTGACCAACCCTTGGGCTGCCAACGCATTGGCGCGACCGCGATCATTCGGACTGATCGCGCCCGAAGCGTAGGTGAGCGCAAGGCCAATCGGAATACGCTTGGCGTACTTTGCTGGAACGCGGCCAAAGTTCACGATCACCAGCAGTTCGCCGTGGCTGTCCGTGAAATCCGGCTCGGGCGCTGCTGCGGGCTTCGGGGGCTTGCCCGCATGCCTCTGCTCATCCGCGTTTGCGGCTTCGGGCTGAGCAGTCTCGTCCGACTCGCTGTCTGGGGCGTCTGTGCGTGGCGCTACGGGTTTCAGCCGCGGGTCCGCGTCTCCAAGGATCTCGCGGATGCGCGGGCTTCGGAAGCTGGTGTCCTTCGCAAGCCGCCGCACCGGTTCGGTCAACGTGCGGTAGCTGCCATACTTCAGCGCTTCGTCGTAGTAGCGCAGCGCTTCTTCGGCGCGTCCGCTCTTCTCAAAAACAAATCCGGCCAAGTAACTGCCCGGCGCGGCCAAGGACGCTCCGGGATTCTCCGTCTCTTTCAAGTAGCGCTGCATCACGGCGAGACGCCTGGCTTCGACCCGCGCGCCCGAAAGATCCTGGCGCACCAAATAGTTCACCAGGTTCATGCTGTTGATCATCAGCTTTTCGTACGCCGGCGCTTTGTACGGCCCGGTGGAATCGCTGAAAAGGTAGCGACCGATATCCGCGGCAGCGCTTCGGGAAAGATCCAAGACTTCGATCTGTTTGTCGGCGACTTGCAGATCACGGCTGGACAGCTTGTATTCGTCCAGCTGCTGCAACACCATGGCGCGGTCCAACAGCAAGATCGCCTGATCCCCACTGAGGTCTTTGGGGAGTTGCTCTGCACGGTCCACCCCCAGCTCTTCGTTGAGGAGAGCCAGGGCCGTCTTTGGGTCTCCCGCGTCCAGCGCGTTGCGCGCTTCCAATGTTCGCGCGGCGTGACCTCCGCACGACGTGGTTGCGACAGCCAACGCGAGCCCCGCGCACGCAGTGCTCCGGCGGCGCGGGCGGTGGCGACACGAGCTGTGGGCACTCTGCATAGAGAGCTCGGGGCGCGCGCGCTACCGCACCAGCGCTTTAGTGATCTCCGTCTTGTTCTGGAAGGCAATGGCGCCGGTCTCCACGTCGAGCACCTGCAAGAACATGAAGTACTGCACCCGCCGTTCGTCGTCGCTACGCTCGTCGGCGGAGAACACCTTGCCCGTAACGAAATAGCGCGCGCCGATCTGCTTGCCCCAACGCGCCATGTTATTTGGATCGTAGCCGCCTGCGTACTGCCGCCGCACTTCGTCCATGATTTGGGGCTGGCGTTCGAGGCTCACCACCTGTACGTGGCCCGCGTTGACCAGCTTCGTCTCGATGTCGCTGATCAACGCCTCCAACGCGCTGTCGACATGTTCACTGGTCTCGTTGCGTAGCGGCAGCACCGCCACCGTGGGCTGGTTTTCATTTTGCCAGCGCTTGATCACGGCGGACGCTTGCAACGCTTCCATGTTCGTGTGCAGAGCCTGAGCCAGGTCACGCTTGTCCAAACCCGTGCTCATGGCTTCGTCGTCGAGCCCCTCGACATCGCCACCGCGCACGGCTTGCGGCCCTCCGCACGCTTGCGCAAGCATTGCCGAGCAAGAAATCAAGACCACCGCGACGCTCTGAATTCTCATGACGGATCCCTCACACCAAGCCGGAGCTGCCGCAAGCCTAGAAAAAGCGCGGTGGCCATGAGTTGGACGGACCGGGCAGCTGAGGAATTCGACGCTTCAGGCGCCGTTGGAGGCCGAGCTTGCCGGCCCAGCCTTTTCGGCCAAGTTCCTACTCAGATCCCAGGCGGGCAGGGACCCACCATGGGCTGGGGTGCGCCCGGCACCGAAAGCGAGCAGGTGCCGTCGGCGTTCTTCATCACACCGGGGATCGCCGTAGGTGTACCGGTGGCAGCGGGTGCTGTGCCGGGATCTGTCGGAGCGGGCGCCGCCGGGGCGGGAGCAGGCGCAGGGGCGGGGGCGGGCTGCGCCATGGGCGCGGGCTGCGCCGGCGCCGGGCCGTACTGCGGCGGGGGTTGTTGCTGATAGTACCCGGGGGGCGGCTGATTTTGGGTCTGCGGCTCGGGTTCATTCGAACCGCCACAAGCACCAACAGACAAAGCGCCAACGACCACACACAGCGTGCTCACGTACTTCATGTGCGCACTTTTACACGCCTCCGGCGCAGAGGCCAGCCGCAAACGCCGAGGTTGGCCTATCCTGAGCATGTGTTACGCATGCTCGCTAGCCTCCGAACGCTGTCCAAAGAAGCGTACCGCATTTTTTCGGACCGGGGCGCACGCCTCTTGTCGGCCGGCATCGCGTTCTATGCCTTGCTCTCCGTCGTTCCCATTTTGGTGATCGCCCTGCGCCTCGCCGCGCTGGTGGTTGACCCGGCTACCCTCGACGCGGCCCTGCAAAACCAACTCGACGCGTGGGTTGGTCCCCAAGGCGGCGTCGCAATCGTCAAGATGGTGCACGCGACCCAAGCACATACGAGTGGCTCGCTCACCAACGCCTTTGGGATTTGCGTATTGCTCTACGCCTCGACACGGCTGTTCTCGCAACTGACCCGCGCCCTCGACCTGCTGTGGAACGCGCAGCCGCTTCCGAAACCCACAGGCTACGTGGATCGCGCCTTGGCCCAAGTGCAGAAGCGCACGCTTGCGTTCGTCATGGTGCTGATCGTGGGGCTGCTGTTGGTTCTTACCACTGTCGTTCAAGGCGGTTTGGCGGCGGCTAGACACGCTTCCGCCGTAGATATCTCGTTGGGAGTCCGCGCTCTGGAGGGCCTATTGTCCTTCGCCACAACGGTCGTGCTGTTCTTTCTTTTGTTCCGCGTCCTTCCGCGCACGCGCGTCAAGAACTCCGACGCTTTGGTGGGCGGCGCGGTGACGGCGCTCTTGTTCACGATAGGTTCGCTTGCCGTCACCACCTACGTAACGTACCGGGATGTCAGCGTGTACGGCGCCGCCAGCGCCGTCGTCATGTTGATGCTGTGGGTACACTACAGCGCCCACGCGTTTTTTCTTGGCGCAGCCTTCACTGCCGCGCACGCGCAGCGAAAAAAGAGGTGAACATGAAGCAGCTCGTCCTAGTCGGTAACCCCACGGCCCAATCTGGGAAGAACGCCGCGCGCATCGAACGAGCGCGCGAGCTATTTCGAGACCATGACATCGACGCCGATCTTTTCTCCACCCTGCCGAACGCACAGACCATCCCCGCCCTGGCCAAGCGCCTACGCGAACAGCACGACCCTACCGTCGTCAGCATGGGAGGCGACGGAACTTTTCGCGAAGTGGCGGCTGCGATCCTGGAGTCCGGCCGCGCCGCAGACGTAAACATGGGCATGTTGCCCACCGGGACAGCCAACGATCAGGGCAAGAGCTTCGGGCTCGAGGCCACCGAAGCGGCGCTGCCTCGCAATGTGGAGGTGATTGCCCTGGGCAAAACCGCCGGCTTGGACGCTGGAAGGATTGAGCTATGCGACGCCGCCGGTGCCGTCGAACGTAGTGAGTACTTTTTCGATTCAGCCGGTTTCGGGCTCAGCGCGCGAGTCCTTGCGGTACGCAATCAAGACCGGGAAGTCGTTGCAACTCTCGGCCCACTCAAAGAAATCTATCGGGACCACTTCGTCTACGCTGGCGCGCTGTTGCGCACCTTCTTGGAAGCGCAGGTCATCGACGACAAGTTCTCGGCTGTCGTGGAGGCGGATGGCGAGTCCCACACATTCCACGGGCTGACAGATTTGGTCATCAAGGGAACTCGGATCTACGGCGGCGCGTGGGTGGTGGATCGCAACAGCAAACCCGACGACGGCCGCTTCGAACTGATCGTATTCCGCAGCAAACGCGAGTGGGCCAGCAAAGCCATCGTCGATTTGGACGGGAACCCGCTCACCGAGGAAATGCTTAACGAGATCGGCGTGGAACACTCAAAGCCGATCTCCGCTAGCCACTTCGACGTCACCTTGGCCCAGGAGGGAGAAGTGCCGGTTTTTGCCCAAATCGACGGCGAGGAGTTTCCGTGTTCCTACCAGTTTCGGGTCAGCGTGCTGCCTCGGGCAATCACATTGATTGTGCCGTGAGCGAATCGTTGGGCATGGCGGCCCGGAGCGACTGACCGTGTATGACGTCGCTGCAGATCGCGCGTTCGTAGTTGGCAAAGCGGGAGAGGAGTGGGAAGGCCTCGGCCTGGTATCGGGCAGCGCCGCGCGGTTCATCGCGGGCAAGGAGCGCGGCGGAACCCGGGACTTGTTCTGGGTGGATCTTCCGCGCTAGATGCTCCGCTCAGCGCAAGAGGAGCAAGGCGCCACGTCCTAGACAGAGTGAGCTTGGCGCAATTCGAGCGCTCGTTGGCGCAAGCTGAACACTCGGCGCAGCAACCTCTTCGAGGGCGGTCAGCTAAGCTTCTGCCGTTGCCCACCCGAAGTATCGTCGTTCTCGATGTTCCCGACGATACGGACGTCGTCGTAGTGACTCGATCTGGGCGGGTCTTGGCAAGGTCTCCCGCCGTCACCGAAGCTGAAGCATTGGACTGGGTCCAGAGCCACACGACGGCGGAGCGGTACGAGCTCGACCGCGTTGCGCAGCAGTTCGCCGATGACGTCTCCGCGCATTTCTCTGCAGACGCCGAGGGAACGCTAAAGGATTGCAACCAAGGATTCTTGGACTGCTTTGGATTTGCATCCAGGGCCGACGCAATCGGCAGCTCAATTCTGGACCGCTTTCCGACGCAAGCTGCCGGCAACGCCTTCTTGACCACCCTGCGCGCCACAGGTCGCCTGCGCCAACAACCCGTGGTCCTCTCTCGCGTGGACGGTCAGGAAGTGCACGGCGTGCAGAGCGTCGTCCTGCACGCCGACTCCTCCGTCGCCATGCGCGGTTACATCGTCGACCGCACCGAGGAGCGCCGGCTGCAACTCGAACTGCAACGCTGGCAGCGAGTGGATGCCATCGGCCGGCTGGCGGGCGGTGTTGCACACGATTTCAACAATCTGCTCACCGTGATTCTCGGGTACGTCAGCGCCATGGAGCGCCGACTCAGTGGTGACCAGAAGAACATGATGACCGAGGCACGACTAGCCGCGGAACGGGCCGCGGAGCTCACGGCTCGACTCTTGGCCTTCGGGCGGCGACAAACCTTGCGGGTCGTTCCCCTGGAAATCGACGACCTGATCCGCAACATGATCCCCCTCGTTTCTTCCGTGGTTGGGGAGCGCGCGGACCTCGACATGCACCTTGAGTCGGACGGCGCCTGCGTGCGGGGCGACGCGGCTCAACTTGAACGCGCTTTCATGAATCTGGTCATGAACGCGCGCGACGCGATGCCAGGAGGTGGACGGCTGACGATCACGACAAGGCAGCTCCAGCCGGACGACGACTATCGAGACAGACACCCCTGGGCCAAGGCCGACCGCTACGTCGTACTCGAGATCTCAGACACCGGCACCGGCATGAGCCAGGACACCCTCGATCACCTATTCGACCCGTTTTTCACCACCAAGGTTGTGGGTAAGGGAACGGGGCTCGGGCTGGCCAGTGCCGAAGGCATCGTCGAACAACATGGCGGCGCCATTCGCGTCGAAAGCACCGAGGGTGCCGGCAGCCGGTTCTTCGTCAATCTGCCTCAGTGCGCCGGGCCCGCGCAAAGCCAACCGTCCTTGGTCCTGCCTCCCCTCCGCGGTGGGACTGAGCGGCTGGTGATCGCGGAGGACGAAGCTAGCGTGCGAAGAGCGCTCGTACACTCGCTCAGGAGTCGAGGCTACCAAGTGCTGGAAGTCGAAAGTGGCGAGCAGGCCCTCGAGCTGATCTTGGCCTCGCCACCCCCCGCGCTTTATGTCCTGGACATCGTCATGCCAGGCATCGGTGGCCTCGGCGCTTACGAGCGCCTGCGCGCAGCGCAACGCCGACTACCGATCGTCTTGACCAGTGGCTATTCAGGCGAACTGCCAAATGAACGCTTCGCGCGGGACCGGCACGCTTACTTCGTGCCCAAACCCTATTCGCCAGAAGCGATGATCCGACTCGTTCGCCAAGCCCTTGATGGCCGCGAGGAAGGCGCGTAGCCGCCGCCCGAAGTTCGGAACCTGGGCCGGGCGCCGGGGCCTGGCAGGGTGCAACGGATCTCTCACGCCGGAGCGCAGTTATTAGAGGTTCGCGGAGGCTCGGTCTCGTGCTCCACTTCGAGGTGGTGACCAGCGCGCTGGCAAAGAAGGAAGCGGCGGCTGTCAGCGGGACCTCCCAAGTAGCCCCCAAAAAGCCCAGAGACTGGATCTGGCTGGAGTTCTTCGCTGTGCTCGCCACCCTCGTGGCCGGCGCGGTGCTCCGCTACTGGCTTTCCACGGTCGTGCCCTTTGATGACATCGAAGTCGCGGTCTTAGAGAAAGCAACGGACCCCGAGCGTGCCATGCGCGTTCCGTTCATCATGATCAACGGCGTGAGCCTGTTGGCGCTGTATGTGCTGCTCCGACGTTCCGCCGGCGTCGGGCCTGCGCTAGCGGCCCAACTGGCGCTTCAGGCGAGCCTGTCGTTCCAACACGAAGCCCTGCGCGTACGGCTGTGGGCGCCCGTCGTATTGCTCGTGCTGTTGACGATGACTTACTTCCGTCTGGCGCGGCCTGCGGGTCGCGCGCCGCGACGCCTCCAACACGCGGGCGTCCTGCTGGCCGCCGCGCTGGCTATTCGTCTACTCTCTCTGCTGTCCGGGATTCCGTCGCAGCTTCGGCAGATCCCAATAGACACCGCCGCGGACGTCAACGCGCTGCGACGCGCAGTCCAGGCCTGCGGAGCAGGCACCGAGCTGCCGCTGCAACAGCTTCGATCCTGCGATATCCCGTGGCCGACTCAGCGATCACTCCGGCAACAAGAGGTCCTATGGGAACACCAGCGGCGCTTGGGCCAAGACGCCGTCGCTGTGTCTGCCGCCCGACATCTACCTGAGCAGGACTCCGTTGCCTACGTCGCACTCATCGACGCGGCGGGCGCCGGATTCATCTTGGTGCCGGTCGGTCCACTCCAGCCGACCGCGCGGCGCGTGGTGTTTTCCCAGCACTGATCCCCTCTCAACTTCAACTGAACTGCTCTTTCACCTCAGGCTTCATGAGCACGATCAGGGCCCAGATCCCAAGGGGCATCGTGAACATGCAGCAGATGTACGTAGTGCACGGCAGGATGGCGAGTACCGCGCTGGTGATGGCCAAGCCGTAGTTCTTGAGGTTCTTCATGCGCAGCGCGCCCACAAACGTCACGGCTGCAGCCAGCGCGAAGAAGCCATAGATGACGGAGCCCATGCCCATGCCCAGCAGCGCGCCGGGATCCCCCGAACCGCCGCCCAAGAAGCTCAATCCACCTGCAAAAAGCACCATCACGGCAGCGAAGAGGTACCAAAGAAACGTGCAGGCCGAGATCACCATCAATGCGATGGCCGGCGCTGCGACTTGGCTTCGCACGTAGTGCTCGCCTTGCATCGGGTTCATGACGGGTGCCCCGGGTAGATAGCCTCCGGGAGGCCCCGCGGGCGGAGTGAAGCCAGAACCGTGAGGCGAGTAGGGCGGCTGCATGCGCGGCGAAGCGTTTCAGGGCGCCGGGCTTCGGTCAACCACACGCTCCGGGGCGCCGCACCCGGCCTCGATGCCAAGCATTGAAAATCACGAGAGATTCCAAGCTGCCGCGCAGCGCGGACAGATTGTGCTAGCTTCCCGCGCGGGGAATCGGGGAAGCGGGGAGTCGGTGGGAGTAGGAAGAGTGATGAACGCGCCCGAACGCGCACGGCAATCGTACAGCTTACGCTACCAGGGAAAACTCGTCGCGCTCACGCGAGGCGAGTTCCTCATCGGGCGCGACACCGCGTGCCACTTCGTCATCCAAGATGACCTGGCGTCGCGGACCCACGCGCGCATCGTCGTCAATGACCGCGGCGCGCTGCTCGAAGACCTCGGCAGCGCCAATGGCGTCTTCCTCAACGAAGCGCGCCTGCGCAAGCCGACCTTTCTACAAGCCGGGGACCGGATCTTGGTGGGCACGTGCCAACTGGCGGTGTTCCCCAACAACGGCGATATTCACACTCGCATCATCTCCGACACCCTTCCCGCGCAACGCAGCAGTAGCGTGCCCCCGGCGTCAGGGGTCAGAGTCGCCGCAGCGCAGCGCGCCGGCGGTCCCCGCTCGGAGACAATCAAGGCAGACGCTTTCCAGCTCTTCGGCCGCCTCGCCGACCAGCTGATGGCGCGGGGAGACGCCCAAGGCGCCGCCAGGCTTCTGACTGGCCACGTCGCCAAGGTGATCCGCGGCGCCCAGAAGTCGGTGCCCGTGGGAGACGAGCTACTCGACGTCGCGGGGCGCTACTGCCTGAAGCTTGCAGCCGCCACCAAAGAGGGTGTCTGGGTGGACCGAATGGTCGAAATGCACGCGGCGACTCGCCGCCCCCTCTCCACGGATCTCAGCCGAGAGCTCACCTTCGTTCTGCGCCACGCCACCGACTTCAATCGTCGTCAGCTCGCGGAATACCAAGCCGAAATGCGTAAGCTCGGCGCGGACCTGAGCGGAGTCGACTCGTCCGAGTTAGCAGAGCGCTGTCGGTTGATCGCTGAAATCGCCCTGCCCTGAGCCAGACCAAGAGCCTGGACACAAGCCAAACCGAAAAACCAGAACCGGCCCCAGACTTGTCGCGCAGGGCCGCCGCTGACAGGATGGACGATTTGGTAGCGTCTTCCACTCTGCTCGGTGATCGCTTTGAGCTCCAGCGCGAAGTTGCACGCGGAGGCATGGGCGCCGTGTATCGCGCCCAGGACCGGCAAACGAAGGAGGCGGTCGCCGTCAAGCTGATGACCGCCGAACGCCCCGAAGCAGCCGAGCGATTCGAGCGAGAAGCCACATTGCTCGCCACCCTCCACCATCCCGCCATCGTGCGCTACGTGGCCCATGGGGTGAGCGACAAAGGCAGGCCATGGCTGGCCATGCAATGGCTCGATGGCACACCACTTTCTGCCCGCTTGAAGACCGGCCCGCTCAGCTTGCCAGAGTGTGTCTCAGTCACTAGACGCGTTGCAAGCGCCCTCGAGACCGCCCACGCTGCGGGCGTCGTTCATCGCGACGTCAAGCCGAGCAACCTCTTCTTGGTGAACGACGACCCAGCGCAAGTTGCCGTACTCGACTTCGGCATCGCGCGGCATGCCAGCGGCATGGACGAAGTGACTGCAACGGGCGAAGTCGTCGGCACTTGGGCCTATATGTCGCCGGAGCAAGCCATGGCACAAGGTACCCTGGACGCACGCACTGACTTGTTTTCGCTGGGCTGCGTCAGCTTCGAATGCCTGACGGGCCGCAAGGCGTTTCACGCCAGGCAGCAGACCGGCATCCTGGCAAAGATCCTGTTGGAAGACCCGCCAGCGCCGAGCAGCATCAACTCGATCGTGCCCGCTGCACTGGACGACCTGGTCCTGCGACTACTTTCCAAATCTCCGGCGGCGCGACCCCAATCCGCCGCGGCGCTGCTCACGGAAATTACCGCGCTGGGCGACCCGGCCCAGTTGCCCGTGCGACCGCGCAGTGTGCCGCCAACGGGCATCACCACTCAAGAACAGCGTCTGCTGTCGGTCGTGCTCGCGCGCGGACTGCGTGAACCAGACGCCACGATTGCCGCCCACGATACAAACGACCCGACACGGTCTTTGTACGCGATCGCAGAAATGCACGGGGCCCGTCTGCATTTCTTGGCCAACGGCGTGCTCGTCGTGACCATTTCCGGCCGCGGGGCACCCACGGACCACGCGGCCAGGGCGGCGCGCGCTGCGCTAGCGCTGCACGCTTTGGAACCACGTGCCATGTTGGCCTTGTCGACCGGCTTCGGGGTGATTGGCGACGTCATGCCTGTCGGCGCTGTCATCGACCGCGGCGTGGACACGTTGCGCGGAGCGGGCCCGGGCGAAATACACGTGGACGCCACCACCCGCGACCTCGTCACCTCGGGCTACGAGATCAAGCAACGTGGCGGAAGCCATCTGCTCGAAGGCAGTGCGGACGGCCGCGGCATCGAACGCAGCGTGCTGGGGCGCACCGTGCCTTTCGTGGGCCGACGGCAAGAACTCGCGACGTTGTGCGGGCTGGTTCAGGACGTAGCCGAGGAAAGCAACAGCCGCGCCCTGCTGCTCTCCGGTCCGGCGGGAAGCGGCAAGTCTCGACTGCTTCGAGAAGCGCTATCCAGCCTCGATGCGCCGCCAGCGTCTGCCAAGATCTGGTTCGCTCGCTGCGACCCCGTTGGCGCCGGTACCGCGCTCAGCCTCGTTCGATGGCTACTGGAAGACGGCATGGGGCTGGTCGGCAGGACCGGCGACGTACGCAAGGCTCTCCTTGAGCGTCAGCTGCAACGCCTGCTCGGTAGCTTGTCCCACCGTGAAGAGACGTCGGCAATGCTCGGACACCTGCTTGCCGCGGAGGAAGCGGATCACCCCCTTGTGCGCGCGGCCCAGCGAGAATCCCGACTCATGGCGGACGCTCAGCGCCAGGCGGTATGCGAACTACTCACTGCAGAGTGCCAGGAGCGCCCCCTAGTGCTGGAGCTCGAAGACTTGCACTGGTGCGACAGCGCCAGCATTGCCGCACTCGATAGCGCTTTGCGCCAGCTCGGAAGCCTGCCGCTGACCGTTATCGCAACCGCGCGTCCGGAGGTGCACGAGGAGTTCCCGGGACTGTGGCAACACCGCAACGCGCTCGAACTGCGCCTCGCACCGCTATCGAACAAATCCGCCCAACGCATCATTCGGTCTGTGCTGGGAGCAGGCGTTGCGCCAGAAACCGTGGCCAATATCGTCACTCGGGCTCAGGGTAACGCTTTCTACCTCGAAGAACTACTACGCGCGACCGCTGCCGGTAGCAAACGTTTGCCCGATACCGTCGTTGGCATGGTGCAGTCTCGCTTGGACGGTCTCGGTACCGATCACAAACGGCTGCTGCGCGCCGCAAGCATTTTCGGGGAACGTTTCGAACTCGGGGCCGCGCAGGCGCTGCTCGGGGTCGATGCCGTGCGCTTGCCCGTTGACAGCATCATTGCTGACCTGCTGGAGCGCGAGATCTTGTCTCAAGAAGACAAGCAGTTGCGGTTCCGTCACGGGTTGGTGCGTGACGCCGCCTACGCGATGCTGACGGACAAAGACCGCACCCTGGGGCATCGACTAGCAGCGGAGTGGCTGCGGGATCGCCCAGAACCCGACGCCTTTGCCATTGCCGAACACTTCCGACGCGGAAGCAAAGCCGATCAAGCAGCACCGCTGTATCTTGCGGCAGCGAAACACGCTCTTGCCGCGGGGGCCCACGAACGTGTACTGGAACACGTGGCGTGCGCGCAAGAGGGCGAACTCGCTCCGGAGCTTCAGGGGGCCCTTTTTGCGGTCTGCGCAGAAGCCCAGCGCTACCTGGCGGATCCAAAGCAAGCACTCGCAAGCGCTCGGTCCGCACTCTCCATGCTGGAACCCGCCCGCGAAGACTACTTCCATGCGATGCGCGAATGTGTTCTCGCCGCAACCCAGCTGGGGGACTACACCGCCGCGCTCCGGGCAGCGAAGTTGCTTTCCGCCACGGAGGTCCTCCCGCCGACGTGTTCCCTGCGCGCCATCACCCTATTGCGGGTAGCTGCAGCGCTGCTCGAGGGAGTCAGCGGCACAGAGATTGACACTTGGCTCTCGCCGCATTTGGACGAAGTCGCACGGCAGGCCCCGGATGAACTGCAAGTGCGCGCCTGGCTCTGTGTGTACCGCTCGCTGCGTGCGCACGTGGACGGGGACCTTGAAGGCTATGTGCACGAGACGGAGCAAGCCGAGATTGCCATGCGCAAACTCGGCGATGCGCGCAGCGCGTGCGTGTTCGGGATGAACCTCGGCTACGGCATGGCGCGCATCGGCGAGCTTTCACGCGCCGTCGAAGTTCTGCTCGAAGCCGAACGCCGATCGCGGCGCCTGGGATTGGTGCGCACGGAAGTTCAAGCCACGACCAACTTGAGCTACGCGCTTTTGTGCGCGGGCAATCTACCGGCCGCTGCGACCGCCGCGTCCCGCGCCATTGCCGCCGCGCAGGAGATCGATGCATCGGCACTCGAGTGCGTAGCGCGAGCGTATGCATCGCTGATTCAGCTAAACATGGGCGACACGGACATGAGTTTGGAGCATGCACGGCTCGCAGTGGAGCTCGCCACCACTCAACCGGGACTGATGCCCATGTGCCAAGCTGCGAAGTCCCGCGCGCTGCTCGCTCAAGGCCAAAAGCAAGCCGCGTTGGAAACCGCGCTCGCGGCGACGGCGCTCGCCGATGCCTCCAGCTCTGCCATCGAGGAAGCGGGCTGGTGCGCCCTGGCTTTGGCGGAAGCCCAGCTTGCCACTGGGCAGGACGCCGAAGCGCGCCGCACCGCTTCTGCAGCGAAGGACGTGCTCCAAAAGCAGGCCGCGCAGCTTTCGAGTGAGCCCCACGTGACGGCTTTTCTGGCCTTGCCGACCATCAAGGAAACCCTGGCCTTGGCTGGCACGCTCTCGTTGGAGCCGTGACGCGGGTGCTTCCGCGTTGCGCGTTGTACCTGGGCGCGTGCGCGGCACTGCTTTGCTGTGGACGAGGCGTCCCGCGAGCCCGCTCTGCCCGCCTCGACTCGCAGTCGCGCCAGCTCGGAAAGTGCATTGGGACCAGGCGCGTTCGAAGGACAGCCTCAGGATATCGCTGACGAAGACGGCGCAGCGCCGCGCTGAGTCAATCGCTCGATTCGGGCTCCAGAGCCAGCGCCGCACTATTGATGCAATAGCGAAGGCCCGTGGGCTTGGGGCCGTCGTCAAAGACGTGCCCCAAGTGCCCACCGCAGCGGCTGCACAATACCTCTGTGCGCTCCATGAACAGCGAGCCGTCCTTTTCCGTCTTCACATGGGCGGCTTCTGCGGGACGCACGAAGCTGGGCCAACCCGAACCGGAATCGTATTTGTCCGCGGATTGAAATAGCACTTGGCCACAGCCTGCGCAGACATACTTTCCTTGTCGCTTCTCGTCCCAATACTGGCCCGAGAATGCGCGTTCGGTGCCCTTTTCGCGGAGCACCCGATACTGTTCTGGACTCAGCTTGTCCTTCCACTCGGCTTCGTTCTTCGGCATCTTCTGATCTTTCAACTGGGGCTGGCGCGCTGCTTCTGCGAGCCGTGTCGGGGCGTGTTCGTTACAGGCAAGGCTTAGCGCCCCACCGACCATCACCCAGCAGAGAATTCGGCGTCGCATCGTACCGAATTGCCTACGCGCCCCGGCCCGAGCCGGTTACTTCCGGCACCACCGACCGCGCCGCACCGCACTAGTAGACCTGGACGGACGTCACCACCGTCTGCGACCCTCCGGAAAACCCTTCGATGCGCGTTGTCTGCAGTTTCTCGCGGATGCACGTTGAAGTAGGCGTGCCGGAGTACGGCGCGTTGGTTACCTGAACCTTTTCCACAGAGCCTGACGGCGCGAAGATCACGCTGACGCGCACCGCTCCCGGGGGAGCGCCAGCCATGCGGCAACGCGCGGCGGCTTTGGAGGATTCCGCGAGCGCGCGCAACGCTACAGCGCGATCGAACTGGCCGCCTCCCCCAGCCTTTTCTGGGGTTGCTTCGGCGGGCGCCGAGGCTTCGGGAGCCGGAGGTTCTGATCCTTCCAAGCTGGGCTCAGGCGCCTCCGCGCTGGGCGCGGGGACTTCCGGCTCGAGGGGCGGCGGCGCCAGCGAAGCCGTGGGCGTCGGAACCTCAGGCATGGGCTGCGCTTGCCCCGCAGTGGGCTCAGAGCTTGCCGCGCCCTTCGGGTCGGCGTCGCTGCCACCCTTCAACATCCACCACCCGCCGAGCAATACGGCAGCGCCGAGCACAAGCCACAGAAGCCCGTTGGAAGACTCCGGTGGCGCCGCAGCAGGCGCAGCGCGGCCGCTTGTCTTCGAAGCCTTCGGCCGGGCTTTGGCTTTCTGGGTCTTGGCCTCGTCCTGCTTCCTGGCGTCGTCGTCGTCGTCCGGCCCGTCGTCGTCCGACTCGTCGTCGTCCTCGTCGTCGTCTGACCCGTTGTCGTCGTCGCCGTCGTCCGACTCGTCATCCTCTGACCCGTTGTCGTCGTCGCCGTCGTCCGACTCGTCATCCTCTGACCCGTCGTCGTCGGCGCCGTCGCTGATCTCCTTGTCCCCGGCTGACGGCGTCGATTCGGTTCTAAAATCGTCCGAATCGTCCGTCTCCGCGCCCTTGACTTGCAGCGCCAACGCGCGCTGGGACTCCCTGGCCGCTTCCTCGTCCGCCTCCGCGTTCTCTTTGGCGTCGTACCTCTCGTCTGAATAGTCGCGCAGCTCAGCTTCGCTTTTTGACGAGCGCTTTTCGTCTTTGTCTCCCCGCTCTTTTGCCATTCCCCAGCCTCCGTTTTCTGACGTGAACCGCACGTGCAGCCGCGCAAGACACCCTTCGGGCGAAGAGCGCTTGCGCGCGGGGACTCTATCACGCCGGACAACCGGCGCTCCCTAGTTAACCGCCGTCAGTCGCGGCTGCCGACGAACAACCGGAGAACGTACCAAAACATCAAAGCGACGGATGCAAACAGCTGTAGCGCCGCAGCTACGTAGCGGTCTTCTGGGAAGTGCCGCAGAACATTAGACGTGTCGTAGAGGATGGCGGCGCCGGCAAAAGCGACCATCGCGACGCTGAAGAACGTACCCAGCTTCAGACCAAAGAGCACGCTCGCGGCAATCAACAGCAGCGCGCAGAGGCCGGCCCAGCGCAGGCTCCCGCCGAGGAAAGAGAAGTCCTTGCGCGTTGTGAACGCAATGGCCGTGAGCCCGGCGAAGCCAAGCATGGTGACGATGCCTGCGCTTTGGATCGCTCCTTCTGCGCGTGCGTCTGCGATGAACAGAAGGGGCAGGAACAACACCGCATGTGCAGCCACGAAGCCGAATAGCGCCACGTACTGCGCCGGTTTGGACGCCGCGGTGTGCGCAACGCGGCTGGCGAGCCAACCCGTCACCATGAAGCCACCCAGCACGAGCAACCAGTTTGTGCCTGCGAGCATCCCGTAGATGATCGGCGCCAAGCCACTCTTAAAGAGGCCGTATTCGATGGCCGCGAACGCCACGATCGCCAGGAATAAGTGGTTGTAAGTACGCGTGATGAACTTGGCCCGCGCCTCTACGACGGACTCTCCGGCGGCACGGCGGACGGTGGGAAATGGCTGATAGCTCTGACTCATAGGGGCTCCGGGGTCGCGGATGCATATGGCGGTGATCGCTGCAGCCCGCAAGTCCAGGAAGCGGCACGCGACGAATTCCTTGGTACTTCTAGACACTTAGACCACTTTCCGCTGCAACAAGCGACAGCTGGACCCGCCGTAGTGTGCAGATCCAGCAAGTCCCCCTTTGTGAGCAGACAGCGCTACGATGGAAAGCAAGGTGCCAGCCACCCAAAAGCGCCGCGTCGTAGGCCGCTACGAGCTGTACGACTCGATCGCCTCCGGCGGCATGGCCACGATCCATTTGGGCCGACTGCTGGGCGAGGTCGGATTTGCCCGCGTCGTGGCGATCAAGCGGCTGCACCCACACCTGGCATCGGACCCTGAATTCGCCGCAATGCTCCTCGACGAGGCGCGGCTCGCGGCGGGGATCAGCCATCCGAATGTAGTCTCGACCATCGATGTCGTCACCGCCGATGGCGAAATCTTCCTGGTCATGGACTACATCGAGGGCGACTCGCTTTCGCACCTGGTGCGCTTCACGCGCAAGGCCAAGGCCTTGGTAGAACCCGCGATCGTCAGCAGCGTGATGAGCGGCGCGCTGTACGGACTACACGCGGCGCACATTGCGACAGACGAGCGGGGCACCTCACTGAACATCGTGCACCGGGACTTTTCTCCGCAGAACATTCTGATCGGAACCGACGGAGTGCCGCGCGTGCTCGATTTCGGAGTCGCGAAAGCGGCCCGGCGCATCGCGCAAACCGAAGCCGGCCGGACCAAGGGCAAGTTCTCCTACATGGCGCCAGAGCAGGTGCGCATGGGGGAGCTCGACCACCGCGCCGACATCTTTTCGGCCGGGATCTGCACTTGGGAGGCACTGACCGGGCGCGTGCTCTTCGGCACGGAGGACCCTGGCCGAACGATCGCCAAAGTCATCGAATGTGAAGTGCCAGCCCCCAGCACGCTTGCCCCGGGCATCGACCCAAGCGTGGACGCCATCGTCTTGCGTGCTTTGGCGAAGAACCCCGACCAGCGCTTTCAGACGGCTCGGGAAATGGCCATCGCCCTCGAGGACGCCCTCGCGCCCGCGATCCCCCGCAAGGTCGGCGAGTGGGTCTCCCGGTACGCCGCAGACATGCTGGCAACCCGCAACGCGCATTTGGCGGAGATGGTGAGCGACCACCACGCACCCACCACGAAGCAAGAACTCCGGGCGCGCATCCGCACGACGGACAATCTGAACCCGGTCGTGGACATTCCGGACTCGCCCGAGGCAGTGCAAGCACCGCCGCCTGCCCCCACGGTCACTCCAGACGTCGCGCCAGCCGGAACGCCCGCGAACGTCGCGCCACCCGGAACGCCCGCGAAGCGGCCGGCCTATGTCGCACCGCCAGGGATAGGCGACGACGACGAGCCGACGCAACTGTCGGACTCCGCCATGCGGCAAGCGGCGGCCCAGGCCGACGCCCACGCGCCCGCTGCAGATGACGGCAACGCCGCAACGACACGCCCACGCGAAGCGGCATCGGATCCCCACGCTAGTGCTGGGTTTGTCAGCAGTGACCCGTCCGCTCAGGGATTCGCGCCGGTTGCCGCGGACGTAAAGACGCCCATTTCGCACGTTTCGGAAATGAGCGTCGGCTCCTACGCGGGTCCACCCCGGCGATCGCTTCCGCCCAAGCGTTCCCTCGTTCTCATTGCAGCGATCCTCGGAGGCGCCTTGGTCGCCACCGTGATCGGCCTTTTAGTTGTGATTCGCTCGGGAAGCGAAACGGAAAGCACGGCCGCTGCAGCACCGGAAGTCGACACCGCGTCCACCAAACCCAAGAGCACGGCCGCGCCAACCCAGCCATCGGACGAAGTCGCGGCATCGCCGCCCCCGGTGCCAGTTGCAAAGCTCGTCGCAAGCGCGAGCGCTGCGCCTGAAGCATCTTTGGCAGCCCGGGGCGTCCCAGAAACCTCAGCACAGCCCCCAAAACCAAAGCCAGCACCACCCGTCGTGCGCCCGCCCGCGCCCAAACTCGATTGCAACCCGCCGTACACGATGGAGAACGGCATCAAGAAGTTCAAAAGGCATTGCATGTGATGAAGACTGTACGCGCTCTCTCTTTTGCGACTCTCGCAGTGACGTGCGCACTCTCGGCGCCTTCCCGTGCCGCGGATGCCCCCAGCAAAGAACAATGCTTCGACGCGCACGAGCGCGGGCAGTCTACGCGCAAGGCGGGTAAGATCCGCGAAGCCCGAGAGCACTTCACGCTCTGCGCGCACGAGAAGTGCCCAAAGCTAGTGCGAACTGACTGCGCCCAAAGGTTGGAAGACACCAAAGACGCAGTGCCTACCCTATTGCTCAAAGCCAAAGAAGCAAACGGCAGCTATCTCTCCGACTTCAAGATCACCATCGACGGGCAACCGGCGCCTCCCGCCGCGACGGACGGCAGCATTGCCATGGACACCGGACAGTACACCGTGCGGATGGAAGTGCCCGACGGGCGTTTCGTGGAAAAGCAGGTCACGCTCAGCGAAGGCCAGAAGCTAGAGTGGATCGGAGAGCTAAACGCCCCAAAAACGCCAGAACCGCCAGCTCCCGAGCCAACGCCCGAGCCCGAAGCGAAGACCAGCCCGCTGGTATACGTGCTCGGCGGCGTGGCCGTCGTTGGTCTCGGCGGATTTGCGGCCTTCGGCCTGATGGGCAACGGCAAGCAAAGCGATCTCGATGCATGCAAGCCGGACTGCGAACGTGATGACGTCGACTCCATGCGCAGCAACTACTTGATCGCCGACGTCTCCCTGGGAGTCGCGCTGGTCGCGGGCGGCGCAGCGGCCTACGTTTATTTCTCCGGCAAGAAGAAAGGCAAGGAGACTGCGTCGTATGTGAGCGCGTCGCCGATCCGTGCCGGAGGCCAGCTCACTTTCGGCGGCAGCTTCTAGAACGCCCGTCGATAGGCAGCTGCTGCGTCGGGGAAGCCGCCATCAGGTGCAAGTGACGGTGATTTCGTAGAGTGCGGACGGCGGCTGTTGCACGCACGTGAGCGGACACAGCACGAGGCTCTTGCCAAGGGAGTACCAACGGCTGCTGTTGTTGCCGCATTGGGCGATGCTCGAAACTTGGCTGAATGTCTGAGAAGCAGGGGAACTGCGTCGCAGCGACAGGGCGCCACCAGTGGAATTAGCTGGTGCCGCAAAGCGACACGGGCGCGTGGCCTGCTCCAATCCCGAGCGCACGTCCGAAGTGCTGCTCCCATTGGCTATGGCTTCATCGCTGCCGCCGTCTTTGGCGATGCTGTTTAGAATGCCACCGGAGGACCCACCTCCCATGTCGATCATCCAAGTCATGACATGGGGCGGAGCGGCGAGCGCGGCTGCGGCAACGCTGCCGAGGAACGTTGAGCTGGTGTTGCAACTGTCTGTCCCGGACGTCCAGTCCGTGATGATCAGCAGCACGGGCTGCTTGTCGCCGCTGGGCGTGTAGTTCTTCAGCGCGCCAGTGCCGCCGTTCAGAATGGCCTCCATGTGCGCTGCGCCGGCCCCCGGCCCGACGGCTTGTAGTGCATTCGTGATGACGCTGGCCTGCCCGGGCAGAGGCGCAAAATTGATCTCCGGAGGTTGATAGGCAGCACCACTGCAGTTCGCTGAGCCGCTTGCTGCCGGGGCAACCGACAGCGCGACGTCCATGACCGCATTGTTGTTGCTCGCGAACTGCGACCATGCCTGCTGCACGTTGTTGAATTTGTTCTGGCTGAACATGCTGATGGTGCGGTCGACGAACAGATTCAGTGCGATCCCCCGTGGGATCGCGCTCGAGTTCCCGTTGACACACGTGGGCGCGCCACCCGCGCCGCCCCCACCCGCGGCGCCACTGGCGTCCCCCGTGCCCCCGCTGCCACCGCTCGGGGCGCCGCTGGCGCCTCCAGTTCCCCCGCTGCCACCACCCGCGGCGCCTGCACCTGAAGAACCGCCGGCCCCAGCACTGGCGCCCACGCCACCACTGCCGGCCTGGCCACTCACACCCGCGCTGCCACCCCCCGTGCCGCCGCCGAGTCCCGCACCCGCCGCACCCGCCGACGCGTTTCTTCCACCCAAAAACTCTTCGTCCCCAGGAGCCAAGATGGAGCAACCGACCAGAAGTGCGGCAAGCGACCCGAGTGCAACCTGGCGTGACACGAATACCCAGGGTACCACAGGCACGCCCCGTCCGCCGCGGACGCACGGCCCCTTCGGCTGGTCTCGCCGCTCGTGGATGCGGTCGGAGCGCCCCGGGCTGGGTTAGCGAAACTCTACGGAAACGTCCTTGTAGCCGAGTGCTTGGACGAGGCTGCGCACGGTGCTCTCCGCGTTGCGCCGGGCCCGCTCGATCACGCCGCTGTCCTGTGCGGCTTCTTTCAAGCTGCGTTCGGCTTCCTTTCGGGCTTCGGTTTCCAGGGATTCTTTGCGTTTCGCCAACATGTCGGTGCTGCGGGTGTGAACAAAGGTGCGCTCGTTGTCGAGCCGCGCCGACAGGATCTCCGGAGCAGGCAAACGGATCTTTGCGCTCATACTGGCCTCGTCGATCACGACGTCACCCTGTTTTAGCTTTGATAGGTCCACCCCAGCCACGACCGTGCCGCTCGCAACGAGCAGGACGGCGTCTTCGGCCTGTACCAATCCGAATAGCCGCGATTGTTTGTCGCGCAGATCGATCACCCGCTCCATATGCGCTTCCGCACTCTCCAGCCGCGCCAAGTCACGCAGCGCAATGATCACACTGGGGGTTGCACGAACGACCGTCACGGAGCTCGACGCCGGCGGCAAGGTGGGCACCCGTGTCTTGCCAACGTTGTAGCCGACAAACAGGGCAACCGCGGCAGCGGCAGCGACCATCAACAGCGTACGCGACAAGGGCGTGAGGCCGGGCGCGGGTTCAGGTTGCACGGGTACAATATGGGGGCCGCCCACGCACCAGCGCAACCAGCCAGTATGCCAGCCAGAATACCAGGATGATCTGCCGCGTTTGCGTGCAGCTGCACCGACCACGCACAACTTGACAGCGCTCGGGCAGCGGCCAAAGCTTGCACAATGCTTGTGACAAGGTTGACGCGCAACGCGTGGCTTCTTCCACTGTGCCTGGGCGTGGCAATGGCTTGCGGTGAGGACGAACCCTTCGAAGCCCTTGCGGGGAGCGGGGGCACCGTCGCCGTGGACGCCGCTACCGGCAAAGACGCCGCGGTCGACGCAACCAGCAAGGACGCCGGCAACGATGCCGCTGCGAGTGACGCCCTGGCGGACGTCGGCTCCGACGCTGCCTCGGATGCCAAACCAACTCTCGATGCTGCTTCGGACGCAGACGCCACCGTCGCGATTGTTCCAGACTTCGCTTTGGTCGACGAAAACGCCGCGTCGACGACGTACCAAAAGTCCGTGTCACCCCGAGACTACCTGGGGCAGGTCTCCGCCTGGTATTTCGGGCACGCAACTTGAGGCTACTGCAGTAGCCAGTTTGGCTACCTCGACACCCTGCAGAAAGAGCTAGACGCCGCGGGCACGAAAGTGCCCATCGACATCCTGGGGGTAAACAGCGCCGGCCTCGAGTCTGGCAACGCCAGCATCACCGCCGGACGCACCTTGCCGTGGCTCCAGGACACGACGACTGCGAACGTCGAATCCAGTTGGCAGGCTGGCTACCGCGACGTGGTGATCGTGGACAGCAAGAACTTCCGCCTGCAGGCCTTCAACCTGACGGACAACGATCTGAGCGTACAAGCCAACTATGAAGCACTGAAGAAGCTGCTGACAGATACCGCTAATGCGCAGTGATCGCGTCAGCCGAAGGAGCTGAAGATCCCGCCGAGCAGCTCCAGCGCGCCCTCGGCAAGTCCGCCGCCCACTTCCACTGCGATGCCTGCGCCTTCTACGACATCGCCCGCGTCGACGAAGTCGAGCGCTTCCACGCCGACCTCGACGGCGGTTTCGCCGTGTTCGTCGACGACCCGGCGTGCACGTTCAGTCACGCCTGGATCGTGCATCGCAGCCGCCGCGCCGACCCCGACGGCTGCCGCCGCGCCTACCCCGGCTGCGCCCGCGAGCGCAGCGCCACCACCCGTGCGTCCAGCTCCAGAGTACGCGCGGTCGACGGCGAAGGCACGGGCGACGGTTTGCAGCTCGTTGCGATCAAACCAAGCTCCGTGAGCAGCGCAAACATCGATTTCAACTTGGGCGCGCGAGATGCGCGTGGCGTGTAGTTGGGCGCTGCACAGCGGGCAGCAAGCGCCCGCGGAATGCCCAACACCTGGCGCCGCCTGGGCAAGTCGGTCTGCCAACGCAAGGGTGTGATCACACAAGGCCTGAGTCAGCCGCTGACTTGCGGAGCTGTCTAACCACACGCCACCGCAAGTGCCGCAACCATGCATGGGACCTGCTGGCGTTGCCCCCACGAAGAGCGCAACCCGACAACGCGGGCACGCCATATGAGCCACCTGATGCGGCATGCTGATCCCATTGGTATCCGACCCGGGCCGCGTCGTCGAGGGGCTAGGCAGAGCGACTGCGGAGCAGCTCTGCCACCAGCTCGGGAGTGGCGCGCTTGGGCCTCCGCGGCGAAACCGCACGCAGGAAGCCGGTCCCCTGCTCGCGAATGTCCTCGGGCAGTACCGTCTCGAAGTACTCCAGGGCCGTTCCGCGCAAGCTGGCATCCTGCCCCTGCAGCGCCTTGTAGGCCAGCTGCAACGGCTCGCGTTCCAGCACCAGCGAGAGCGCGATCATGCAGAATTCCACGCCCTGCTGGACCCGCGAGCGCGCAGCTTCGTCCCAAGTCGCGGGGTCTGCGCCGAGGGTGCCGCGCTGCTCTGCGTCGTGCGCGCGCTCGAGCTCGAGGCGCACCGCAGCCATCACAGAGTCCGCCTTCAGCTGAACTTCGGAAAAGCGCCGCGTCAGCTCCAACAACGCCAGCCCAGACTGCGTGCGCACTTGCACACTGGGGTCCGCGAGTGCGGCGACGAGGCCGTTAACCGCGCGCTGATCCGAGCAGCGCTCGAGCACTCGTGGGATGCGGCGCCGTATGACCTCGGGCTGGGTCTCGTCGAGCAAGGTGTCAACAAGCTGCCCCACGTAACGCGGCAGCTCCCGGCGCAACGCGCCAACGGCTGCATGCGCAACGTCCCGGCGACCCAAGAGCGCGATCACGAAGGGCGCCGACTCTGGTTCGATCGGCCGCCCCATCTGCACACGCATCGCGGCGGCAGACCCGGAACGCAGCACGCTGACGGCCTCCAGCACCGGATCTTCACGCGCCGCCGACGTGCGCAGCAGTTCCACGCCGCGTGGCAGGCCGACCAGCTGGTCATCAAAGGCGAGCTCCACCGGAGGAATGCTCGGAGCTTCGGCAGGTGGTGGCGTGCTGGGCTGACCCGCGCGCATCTTTTCGATCTCCTCCAGGATCTGGTTGCGATCGAGCCCCTGGGTCTCCGCGAGGGTGCGCCGGGTGGCCGAATCGAAAACGTCAGACTGCTCGAGGGAGACGCTCCCGCTGCACAAGCTCGCCGCTAGCGCGTGGATATAGCCAGCATGCAGCTTAGCGCAAAGAAGAAGAGTCAGCGCCGACGTCACGCCCAGCACGACCGCGAGCCCCGCGTCGCCCGGCGCCCACATGAGTAGCAGGGTCACCACCCCAGCGCCGGCGGCCGTCCCGACGCGATCCAATCCCACGTCGACGAGCATCTTCGCGACTCGCTTTTGCTGGATCGGCAACGGCGTGTAGAGAAGTTCGTAGCCCGCCCGGTACAAAGAAGCCGCCAGCGTACCCATCGTTGCTCGCAGGGAGACCACGGCCCACAGCGCCGGAAGCACCAACGGCGAGGCACTCAAGAGTAGCGCCGCGCCGGGCAACAGCGCCGTTGTGCCGGCAATGCCGAGTTTGTGAAGACTCAAGCGCGCGAAAGTCGCCTGCATCAAGAACGCAAGCACGCCCACCGCCATGTGCAGCAGCGCGAAGAACGACATCAAGCTGGAGTCCGTCGTGTACGTCTCCACCGCGCGGGCGCTGACCCAGTAGTCCGCGATGGCAGCGGCCACGGAGATGAGAAACACCAGCGCGCCCAAGTCCCGCAAATAGGGGCCGGAGGGCGAGTCCCCGCGCTTTGGCTTCGGGGCGCGCAAGGACGCCGTGGGCGCCAACGTACCGAGGCGATGGGTTGTCAGCGCCGCAAACATGGAGAGAAGCACGAGCAGCGAGAGTCCAATGCGGACGCCGCCGAGCTGCGCCAAACCAAGCCCCAGCACACCGCCCGCTACGCCGCCGACAGGCCCACCCAACGCGATCTGTGCCACGGCGCGCTTGGCGCGGTGTGGATCGAAGCTCTCGTTCACGACGGCCCAAACCCCAGCCAGGGTGGTCGCCCCAAAGGCCGCGAGATGGAGGAACAGCAGCACCGATGCGACCGCAGGCATTGATGGAATCAGTGCCACCTCGACGGCGTGCACCAGGGCGTTCAGCACAAATAGTCCGGGCAGCACCCTTGCCGGTGAGCGGGTCACGAAGAGGCGCCCGGCGAACAGCGCAGCGGCCAGGGAAAGCCCCGCGGCAACTGCCATTAGATTGGGTAGTTGCTTGACGTCGTAGGTGGAGAGGAACAGCGCGTCCCGAGACGCCTTGGCGATCACCAGCAGGGCAACGGTCAGCCCTACCGCAAAGGTCGCCAGCGGCACCGCGCGTCCCTCAGGGCTGTCCGGCGTCTCCACGCCCGGGAGTATACTGCTGCGTCAACCCTCCGCGCGGTGACATGCAACCGCGCGGTGACCGCCACAATACGTGCCCGCCAAACCAGGGAGATTAGTGCATCGTTTCGATAAAACAGCGAGTCGAGACGCGCTCCAAAATCGCCCGGCGGCGGCTTATTCGACGACGGTAGTGTTGAAGAGGCTGGCCAGAGCGACATGGCCTGCGTTGCTGGGGTGGATGCAGGTGATGTCGAACCACAGCGGTTGGTTCGGACCGCGGTAGCAGGGCCCCGTGGGGTCGTCGCGTTTGTAGCCGTGACCGCAAAAGGCTTCCAAGGAGAAGACCATGTCGGTCTGGGTATCCACTGCGATTTTCATGTACTGCTCGTTGGCCCAGATCACCATGTCGCTCAGTGGCTTGAGGTCTTTCCAAGGCTCGATGCCGCCGAGGCTCGCAGTAACGCAAGAATTCGTTGCGCCGGTTCCGTCCGTGAATTCGTACATATTGGCGAAGACCACGTCCACGCCACCGGGCACGTTGGCCGGGTTCTTCAACCACTCCACAGTTTCACGCATGTACTTCACGAAGTCTTGCGTCATCTGCCACAGCTCGGGGATCGTCTTGGAAGGGTTCTGACCACCGCCGTCCTTCGTGATCGCGGCGATGTCGTTGCCGCCCATGGTGATGATCACGAGATGCTTCAAATTGCGCTTGTCCTGCGGAATACAATCTACAACCTGAGAGCCGTCTTTCATCAAATCGTCGGTGCGTGCGCCCCACTTCGAACAGCTGATGAAATCCCCGGACTCTTTGGGGAATGCCGTGCCGCTGAATGGGTCGGCTCCACCCCAACCGAAGCCAGGCGCCTTGAGTCCAAACTTGGACGCGAGCGCTTTGGACAGGATCGCCCGGTACACCGCGCCGGGGTTGATATTCGTCGGTGGTGTGCCCACGGTAACGGAGTCACCCAAGAACACCACGCGCTGGATCCCTTGAATGTTCTGATGGTTCGTCCCGTTGCAATGGGAGCCGATCACGGGGTTGAATTGGTCGTAGTCCGGGCCGAGGGTGGACGCGTTGACGAACTGCTTGGCGAAACACGCCGCCGCCGTCAGCTTGCCAGCGTCAGGCCCAGCGTCCGCGGGCCCAGCGTCCGCGCCTGCCGCTCCTGCGCCGCCGTCCGTACCCGCGCTGCCGCCGCTGCCGGCGCTGCCCCCCGCACCAGCGCCGCTGCCCGCATTGCCCCCGGTCGCGCTGGCGCCGCCCGTTGCGCCCCCCGCCCCCGCGACCCCAGCGCCGCCGGATGCGCCCGCCTGACCGCCTGCGCCGCCCGAGCTACTCGCCGAGTCGTCACTAGACCCGCACGCGATCCCAAGAATTGCCGCCGAAATCCACAGTATCGCCCTCATGGGCCAACTATACCGGCCGGCCGGCCGCATGCCAGCGAAAATGTCAGCCACGCGCATTTCAGGTGCGGCATCGTGGCTTCGTCAGATGGACCCAGCGGAAAAACGCGCGCTCTTGCTCCGGGTACGACAAGGCATGGAGACGGAACTCAGAACTCTGGTGGCGGCCCAGCGCGCCACCCAGGCCGGGGCGGTGCACGAAGAGAACAAGGCCGAGAGCGACAAAGACACCCGTGCAACCGAAGCCGCGTATCTCGCCCGGGGCCAAGCGGCGCGCGTCGCCGATCTCGAAACCGGATTGCTTCACCTGACGCAGGTGCAGTGCGTGGACTTTTCGACCGGAGCGCCGGCCGCAGTCGGCGCAATCGTGCGTCTTCGTTCTGAGCGCGCCGGGCGTGTCGTGTTCCTCCTGCCCGCAGGCGCCGGCACGATCCTGGATCACGGCGGCGCCCAGATCCGTGTCATCACCCCGGCGTCCCCCCTCGGTCGAGCTCTGCTTGGCGCGCGCCGTGGCGACAGTATCGAGGTCGAGCTAAGCGATCGCATCGACGAATACGCAGTCGAAGACGTTCAGTGAGCACGCCGGCGAATGAAATGATGCCCTGCGAGCAACCGACGGGCGCGGCCGTGCTTAGGCCGGGTCACCGTGGTCAGCGAACCCAGACGCGGTGCATGGTGTGGTTGGCTGCACCCGCAAGACTATCGTCGGCTTCCCAGCGACCATTTTCGCCGCGCACCGCCCAATGCGCTTCGGCTTTCGAAAAGAAGGGAAACTCCGTGAGCGCCGCATCGCCTTTGTCGCAGTTTCCGAGAGTCAGCGACGTCGTGGCTTGGGGCAGCCGTGCGCTGTGGCCGGGCAATGCGAACGAATGCACGACCCCGAACACTTCGCTGACTTGCCCACAAATCCCGCCTTTTCCGCTGCGCAGGTACGCAGCCAGCATCGCCGAGTCGTTGCGAAAGTCCACCACGCGCGCGTGGCCACTGCTGCGCGCTTGCCAGCGCGTTTCCGCGAACGCGATGCTCGTGAGCAAGCTCGGCACCGCGTGCCCCCACGCCGTGCTGCTTTGGCTTTCGTCATCACCGAGCTTGCCGTTTTCAGTCGCCACCGGAAGGCGATCCGACAGCGGCGAAAGCTCCGGGTTGGTGCCGCCTTGGTGTAGGTAGTTGAGCGCCAACGTCCAACCGCCGCCCGCTGTAGAAAAGTCACAACTGGCGTTCATAGGCGCTCTGGGGCCGTCCGCGTCGATGTCGATCGCATACACGCCGTTGCCGAGCACGCCGGACGCCGCTTGGATCTTCTTGCAGCTAGCAGCGTACACGCAGCTGCCCCCGGCACAGACGCCCGTTGCGCAGTCGCTTCCGCTATTGCAGCCGCCGCTGCCTTGCCCGCCGGCGCCGGCCGTCGCGCCACTCCCAGCGCTGCCGCCCGCGCCGCCGCTCGCTGTCCCACCCACGCCGCCGCTCGCCCCCGCACCGGCGCCGCCTCCCGCTGCCACACCTGCGCCGCCGCCGGCTGCCGCACCGGCGGCGTTGTCGCCGCCAGCAGCACCGACCCCCGCGCTGCCCGCACCGCCTGCGGGCTCTGCACCGGTAAATCCCTCGCCGGAACACCCCAGGAACATCGGAACCAAGGGAACTGCCAGTAACGTCAGCGTGCGAGCGCGATGGAAATGCATGCTGCTGTCCATCAACGGCAGCCAGGGCGAAACCTTGAGCTTGTCGCCCCCACCAGCGCCGCGAATTGCTCATGATAGCCTGTGGGCGTGCGTTGTCGCGCAAACATCGTCGCGCTCATGAGTCTCACGCTAGGTGCGTGTTCTGACGAGGACGACTCACGCGCCGCAGCGCCGGGCGACGCCTCAGCCGATGCGGTGCACGAAGCGAGTACCGACGCCGGCTTGGACGCTGCCACCGACACCACCACCGACGCGCAAGCGGACGCCGGCAGCGCGAAGCGCGTGCTCTTGTTCAGCAAAACCTCCGGTTTCCGTCACGCTTCCATCGAGAAGGCCGTGGTAACGCTCAACGGGCTTTCTGCAGCGCGCGACTGGACCGTGACCACGAGCGAGGACGCGACGCTGTTCACAGACGCCGGACTCACCGACTTCGACGCCGTCGTCTTTCTGATGACGTCTGGAGACATTTTGACGCTTCCGCAGCAATCCGCCTTCGAACGCTTCATTCAGGGCGGAGGGAGCTTTGTCGGAGTGCATTCAGCGACGGACACGGAATACGACTGGGCGTGGTACGGAAAACTCGTTGGGGCGTTCTTTTCAAGTCATCCGGCGATCCAATCCGGGAACCTGATCGTTGAGCGCGGCGGGCACCTCGCAACGCACCATCTGCCGACAACCTGGACGCGCTCGGATGAGTACTACTCGTTCCAATCGTCACCGCGGGCCGGCGTGCAGGTGCTCGTATCCCTGGACGAGTCTAGCTACGCCCCGGGCGGCTCCGCCATGGGGGCGGACCATCCCATCGCGTGGTACCAGCGCTTCGACGGCGGACGTTCGTTCTACACCGCGCTGGGACACACCGAAGCCAGCTGGGACGAAAGCGCATTCGTGTCGCATGTTGCCGGCGGCATCGACTGGGCGCTCGGCCGAAGCTGGGACAAAACCATCGTCACGGATTTCGACGGCAATGCGACGCCCGGCACCTGGCAAGCCCACACCGGCCCGGGCGCCTTCCAATTCGATGTCACGGCAAATAGCCTCCGCATGTACGAACTGGCCGGTCAGAACCAGCACTTGGTCCGGCAAGGGAGCAGCGTCGCGCCAGGCCGGCCCTACGCCGTCGAAGCCCTGTTCAAGATCCATGGGCCCGGAGGCGCCACTTCGGGACTGAACTCCTTTGCGCTGAATCTCAATGTGGCCGGACCCGACGGGGATCTGGCGCCGCCCAGCACGTGGGCGGTGAATCTGGACGTGCCCGCCGCCAGCACCGGCGGCGTCATGAAGCATATGGGATTCGTAGCGGGCGGCTTCGCCGAGATTGGGCAGACGCCGGTGACCTGGGGCAAGAAGGACGTGGAGTATCTATTCCGCGTCAACGTGCACGCAAAACTCGACGGCACGCCGGCTCCGGACTTCGTGAGCGTGCGCATTTTCGAGACCGCCCAACTGCGCCAGAGCTTCGAAGTTGACTACCAGGCGTTCTCGTATCAGCCAAGCGACGCGCAGCCGACGCGCCTGGGCGTCAACACCCACGGCACGGACTGGACTATGCGCGGGCTGAGCGTCTACTACTTGGATTGACGCTTCGACGGTTCATCGGTGTCGGTTCCCGCTGAAGCATCAGCATCTGCGCCCGCCCAAGCCAAAAGCCGAGCGCGTGCCATCCCGCGCAACTCCAAATACACCGGCACGCGCAGTAGCTTCAAACAAGTCAGGTACACCACGCCGCCGCTGCTGATGCGCAGCGCCAAATCGAGCCCTTTCGGCAGAGACAGCGTCAGCTTGCCCAGCCCGTAGGCCACGCCTCCCATGAGCAGGGCTGCCACGGCCAATCCGACGACGGTGCGTGCGACGTCCAGGGGCGACACGCCTATCAAGCGCCCCGGGATCGCGAAATGCGGATACGAAAGCACGAACACCAGGGCCACGCCGTAGGCAATGGCGATGGCTTCAATACTGCCGAAGCGCATGCCAACTACGATGGCGATCACCGTTACGATGCTCGAAACGATGCCCCAGCGGAACATGAGGTCCGTGCGGCCACAGGATTTGTAGATCCAGCTCACGGTGCCAGCCACCGACTGAAAGGCGCCCACCACCGCATAGATGCGCAGCACGCTCACAATCCCGAGCCACTGATCACCAAACAGCACCAGGGTGAGCGGCTCTGCGACGACGAACAACAGCGCCATGGCAGGAAAGGTCAAGAGGGCGGTGGCGCCCACGACCCGCAAGTACAGCCGCTTCATCTCCGGCAGATCCCGTTGCAGCTTGGACAGCGTCGGGAACATGACGCGACCGAGCACGCCGCCCACCTCGTGCACGGGCCTCATCACCGTGGAGTAGGCGCGGGTGTAGAGCCCCAGAGGCGCCGCGCCCAGACTCCGCCCGATCAGCAGGTCGTCCGTCTGGTGTGCCCAATAGCCCACGACGTTGTGGCCCAGCAGGTTGGAGCTGAACCGAAACAGCTCGGCGATGGCTTTGCGATCAAAGCGAAGTCGCGGGCGCCAATCGGAGGCGAGCCAAAAGGTGACCAGCAAGGCGGCGCTGGTTGCGATGGTCTTGGCGATCAGCGCCCACACGCCGTGCCCCATGAGCGCCAGAGTCAGCGCCACCGCGCCGCCAACCACCACGCCCAGGGTCTCTGCCAAGGCAATGGCTTTGAACGCCATCTTGCGCAGGAGCACAGCTTGTTGCACTGCGACCAGCGGCGAGAGCGCGAAATCGATGGCGAAGACCCGCACCAAGTCTGTCAATCGAGGTTCGTCGTAGAACGCCGCAACGGCAGGCGCGGCCAACGCGAGACCGGCGGCGAGCACGACCCCCGCGCCGAACATCAACCAGAACACGCTCGAGCGATGACGCTCCTGCAAGTCCTCGCGCTGCACGATAGCCGCCGTCAGGCCCATGTCCGCCAGCACGGCCAAGAATCCGACCAGCACTACGATCATGCCCAGCAAGCCGAAGTCTTCAGGCGTCAGCAGGCGTGCGAGCACCAAGGAAACGCCCACGCCGACGAACTGAGCGACGGTCTTGCCGGCCGTCGTCCACGCAACGCCCCTCCCTGCTTCGGCCGACAGCGACATGAAGTTCCGCGTGCTGACGTAAGCCAGCTAGTGCGCGAGCGCTAGCTTTCGGACCAAGTCACAGGCCTAGCCGCGTGCGAAGCGCTTCTGTGAGCGCTCTTTGGCCTTGGCGCGTTCGACTTCTCGGCTTTTGGGTGGTGCTTGGGTTTCGAGTTCTTCCAGCAGCTTTTCCGTCACTTTCGTGACGTCGCGGATGGCTCGCTCGAAAGCTGCCGCGTTCTTCGCAGACGGCCTGGTCGATCCAGAAATCTTGCGAACGTATTGCAGCGCGGCGGCCGCGACTTCTTCGTGCGTGGCCGGTGGCTCGAAATTGTGCAGGGTGCGGATGTTGCGACACATGGCGTCGCGAGTGTGCCACGACCTCGCCAAAGTAAAAGAGGCGTGACTGCGCCGCTGATCAGTTATTGCGTCTAAATTCCAGCGCTAGCGTGGCAAAGCAACTTGATTCAAGCGCTGGATGTTCATGCCGGCGGGGTAGCCGTAGGACACGTACTCCGTAAACACGCTCGTGCCGGGAGCTCCCCAACCCCATACGTACAAGCCAAACTTTCCATCGCTGTGGATCTTGTGTGCGCCGGTGGAGCAAGTGCCCACGCCTTCGAAGTCGCCTTGGGTCAAGTTGAGGCGCGTGTACTCGAACTTGCCGACCTTTTTCCAACCAGTCAGCGTGCCCGCGCAATCTAAGGTGACGTCTTCGAAGTTGCCGTTCTTGTCCGGCGCGCGCACAGCCACCAAGTTGGTCACCGGATAGGTCGGATCCGTGAAGAACACGTACTCCGTCAAGAACTGCGCGGGCGGCACGGACAGCACTGCTTCGGCGTCGCCGATCCCAGTCATGCCCTTGGTGCTGCCGCCGGTCATATGGGCCATGAGCAAGAAGGGGTGCTCGGCGTCTTGGCTTTTGACAGTGAACTGAAAGCTCGTTGAAAACTCGATGATCTGCCCCTGTTTGAGCTGCACAGGGCCCCCCACGTCCGCTGAGTAGGTGAGCTTCGTGTCGGCCACCACGCCCATGATGCGCCACACCGCGGGCTCCGCAGTACGCGGCGAATGCGACACGCCGACGTATTCGTTGCCGAGAGCCTTGATGGGCGGGATCATCTGCTCGAGGTGGTCGCATGCGTACACGTTGGTCGGGACTTGGGAGCAGCGCGCGCCACCAAAAAAGCCCACGGGTTTGTCGGCTTGGATCGTGGTCCCCGTCAGCGTCGCCAGCTGCGTGAACTGCACGTGCTCCCCCGCGGCCAGTGTCACCGTGTAGTCACCATAGGCGGCGCCGGGTGGCAGGCCGTTACCGCCGGTGATGTTGTTCGTCGGCAGCATCTTGATGGTCGTGGCTTCCTTGGCCACAATGTTCATGCTCGTTGGATGTGGGCCGGAGTCGTAGGCGTGCATCGCCAGATATTCCTGGTCCCAAGCGCTTGTGGGAATGAGCAAGGACGAACCCGTGACCGCGGCGAATCCGCCGCCGTAAGGGTTGATCTGATAGGCGACGACCGGCACGTCTGACGTGATGCGAAACGCAGGCCCCTTGCCGCTCTTGTTCGCGAGCATCGTGCCTGCAGGCACCGCTGAGGGTCGGGGACAGACCGGAGAGTCTTTTGCCGGCGTGCCGTTCGGACCCGCCAAGAACAAGATCGCCACTTTGCCCGGGGCAAGACCAGCGCTGCCAATGGGCGCGTAATTGAGTGTGGGGCCCCAACCAACGGGAATGTATGCGAAGTTGGCCAGCGGTAACGCCAGCCCGTTCAGCTCAACGCTGAGCTTCGCCGCTGAGTTCCAGGTGTTGGCGACGAACGCCGCGAAGCACGCATTCTCGTTCAGCTGGTCCATCTGCACGGCGTAGTACTCGCAGCCGACGGACCGCTTCGCGCTTTCGGCGGCAACGCATGCATTCGTGCACGTCACCGTAGCCGTATCGCAGCCGTCGGAGCCGAGGCACGCTTGCATCACCTTGCCGTCACAGCCGACGATCGCATGCAGGTCGTCCGAGCAGCGGGGACACATCTCGATGCCACCGTCCACGTTGATGACGCCCCCGTCCGACGCGCCCGTTCCCCCTCCCACGCCGGCCGCGGCGCTGCTGCCCGAGTTGCCACCACTACCGCCGCTCCCCGCGGCACCGCCCGACGCGGTGCTTCCAGGAGGTGCGTCGGCGTCGCTGGCGCACGCACTCACCGCTGCTGCCGCGACGATTGCCGCGACGATTGCCTTCGTCCAATTAAGCATTTGCCGTAGGATCGTAGCATTTGGCGGCGCCCCTGGCGGAGGGCTTGCGCACGATGTGGGTGTTTGGCCCACCTCCTTTGGCTTTGACCCTGGCGGCGGCCCGACCCGGCAGTCCCTGCATGTTAAGATGTCAGTCACTACGTAGCCGCGTTTTTTGCGCTCTCGGAGGTACACGACGTGAGGCAGGCCACATCCGCTTTTAGCCGAGTTCTTTTTCTTGTTGTCGCGGGCACGCTCGCCCTGGTTCCGGCGTGCGCCGGCGGCGGCGAAGCCGACAGTGCCCCCGGAGGAGGCAGCGGGGGCTCCGGAGCAACGGCTGCAACCGGCGGCAATAGCGCGAGCGGCGGCGGGGACGCAGGCGGCAGCGACGCCGGAGACGCATCGACGTGCGTGCCCGAAGAGGAGATCTGTGACGGCAAGGACAACGATTGCGATCTCCAGATCGACGAAGACGCCACGGACGCCAAGACTTGGTACGAAGACAAGGACGGCGACGGCATCGGCATCTCGGGGGTCACCAAGACTTCGTGCAATCAACCCACGGGCTACGCCAGCGAGTCCGGTGACTGCAACGACAACGACGCCAAGTTCTACCCTGGTGCGCCCGAAACGGACTGCACGGATCCGAACGACTACAACTGCGACGGCAACGTGGGTTTCACCGACGGCGACGGCGACGGCTTTGCCGCCTGTCAGGAGTGCGACGACACCAGCAAAGATGTCTATCCCGGCGCCAAAGAACTGTGTGACGGCAAGGACAACGACTGCAACGGCAGCAAAGACGCGCCGGGCGGTGAAACCGACGTCGATCAGGACGGACACTTTTCCTGCAACGACTGCGACGACAACGACAAGGACCGCTTTCCGGGCAACACCGAGAAGTGCGACGGCAAAGACAACGACTGCAACAACGTTGCCGACGCCCAGGGCGGCGAGTTCGATAACGACAAGGACGGCAGCCTCTCCTGCGTGGATTGCGACGACAACGACAAGGACCGCTTCCCGGGCAACCCAGAGATTTGCGACGGCAAGGACAACGACTGTGACGGCACAGCCAACGCCCCCGGTGGGGAGGTGGACGCCGACGGCGACGGCAGCCGCGCGTGCGTCGACTGCGACGACAACGACAAGGACAACTACCCCGGCAACGCCGAGAAATGCGACGGCAAGGACAACAACTGCAACGGCCTCGCGGACATGGCCGGCGGCGAAAACGACGGCGACGGAGATGGCAGCCGCTCCTGCGCCGATTGCGACGACAACGACAACACCCGCTTCCCGGGCAACCCGGAGATTTGCGACGGCAAGGACAACAACTGTAACGGCCTGCTGGACGCCCCGGGCGGCGAGGTCGACAACGACTCCGACGGCAGTCTTTCCTGCGTGGATTGCAACGACAACGACCCCACGAACTACCCGGGCAACACCGAGAAGTGCGACGGCAAAGACAACAACTGCAACAGCCTGGCGGATTTCCCAGGCGGTGAGCAGGACGCCGACGGGGACGGCAGCCCCAAGTGCGCCGACTGCAACGACAACAACAATCAGAACTACCCGGGCAACACCGAGAAGTGCGACGGCCAGGACAACGACTGCAACGGCCTAGCAGACGCCCCCGGTGGCGAGCAGGACAACGACGGCGACGGCAGCCGCGCCTGTCTCGACTGCGACGACAACGACAACCAGAACTACCCAGGCAACACCGAAAAGTGCGACGGCAAGGACAACAACTGCAACGGCCTCGCGGACGCTTCAGGCGGGGAGCAGGACAACGACGGCGACGGCAGCCGCGCCTGCGCCGATTGCAACGACAACGACAACCAGAACTTCCCCGGCAACACCGAGAAGTGCGACGGCAAGGACAACAACTGCAACGCGCTGATCGACACGGCCGAAGTCCCCGTGGTGACGCTCTGCGGCGCCGTAGCCAACGGCACCCCCGTCTGCAACGGTGCGTCTGGCTGCGGCATCGGCAACTGCAACGCCAACTACTACAACACCAACAACAGCTTCAGCGACGGTTGCGAGTGCCTGTCCAACCCGACGCCCGTCACGACTGGCAATAGCTGCGCCAACGCCATCAACGTCGGCAATTTGTCCGACGCTTCGGCGCAAGCTTCGCTGCGGAGCGGCAACGTGCCCTACGTCGGGAGGGAGATCTGGTACCGGTTCCAGGCCCTGGACGACGTCGATACGAACGGCGACGAATTCCACGCCTCGATGCGCTTCTTCTCCAACCCGAGCAACGGCTACCGCATGGACGTCTACCGCGGCGGCTGCCCGGGCAGTGGCGGCGTGCAGCTCTCGAACGCCGAAACCGCAACGACGGACTGGAAAACGGATTTCAATCGCAAGACCACGGGCTGCTCGGGCATCAGTCCCTGCGGCGAAGGCAATTGTCGCCCGTCCAGTCAGCCATCCACGAGTTGGAACTACTGCAACAACAACACCGCATGGTTCTACATCCGCATAAGCCGCGCCAGCAGCGCGAGCTGCACGAACTACTCCTTCGAAATGTCGAACGGCAAGTACTAGCCGCCGATTCGATAGCAGCGCGGCACAAGGACTCGGTCCGTCTCGGCGACGGATCGAGGTCTCAGCGATCGATTCTTTGGGGTCGCGGCGTGGGCGCGGGCTGGGCCGCGCTTCCCGCGCGACGCCACTGACAATCGGGCAATTCGCTGCGCCTGCGGGCGACATCTTGTCCGAACGCAGTGTCTGAGCCGCGGCTTCGGAACCGCGGCGCCGGCCGCGGCGAAGGGCGTTCGGGAGAACACGCCAAGCACGCCAAGATCTGCTGGGAACGCCAGGGCTCCACACCGGGCATGCTGTGGTTCAGGATGTAGCCGAGCCGTATTGGCATGATCGTCGCACTGCTGCGGCAGAATGTTGCGCGAAGTCCTAGTGCCGCTGTGTGCCACCCTGGCGCTGTTGAGCGCCTGCGAGACTGGCCGGGCTTCGGTCACTCGGGGCGCCATTGGGCGCTCACCACGCGCGCGTGTGCCCCATCACGCCACAAGTTCCAACCGGGCGGACGCGCCCCGACCCCGCCCTGGCCCAGCGCCGCTGACCGCACCGGACTGCGCGTCGCTGCGGCTGGCGGCTGTGAGCGCCGTTCCCGAGGATCGGGACTCGCTGGCTACTTTCGAGCTGCCAGGGGGCGCGCAGATCACCAGGCGGTTCGGCGGGCGCGTCGGCGACGCACGGGTCGTATACGTGGGCCAGCACCCGCAGCGTGGTCCCAGCGCTTGGCTGCTGCGCGCGCGGCAGCTCTGCCAGCTGAGCGTATTTGGCCCGCGCGTGGAGACCGCGCATGCCCCGACGGCGGCAGCGACTGCCGCAGGCGGCGTGCTGTCTCGAGTGCAAGCCCTGGGCGCGGGGCAATACCGCGTCGACCGTGGGATGCTACTGGCTTTGCTCGACCAGCCCGAACGACTTGCTCGAGGCATGCAGGGCATGCTGCAGGGGGATGCCTTCGTGATTCGGCGGCTTTCGGAGGCGTCTCCGCTGCGCTCAGCGGGGCTCGCCGCCGGTGATCGCATTGTCGCTGTCGGCGGCGTTCCCGTGCGAGATCCCCAAGGCTTGCTGCGGCTGCTGGCAGGTGCGGCGCGCCGCCCGAGTCTTGAGGTGCGCGTGCTGCGCGCCGGACGCGCCCACACCCTCGAATACCGCTTCGAGTAACCGAGTCGGCCGCGCGGCTCGCAACCCGTTGGGATCGCCGCGCGACGGCAACGCTACACAGACAGCACCGTGAGGCGACGGGGGAGCTTCTCGGGCTGAGCGCTGGATTTGGGCGCTGGAGGCTGCGCGGGCAGCGGTGTTTCGCGACCCAGTTTGCCCGCGTCCCACAGCAGCGGCGAGAGCTCGGCGCTGCCGTAAATGTCCACATAGCCCATCCAGAGCCCCTCACAGGCTTGATCGAGCCGGCACCGACCGCAGCGTTCGGGCTTCTCCTTCAAATCGTAGCGCTTGCGGTCTTGCCAGTTGAAACGCGATCGGCCGTCTTCGGTTCGGGCCACGCCGGTGTCCACGCCTTCGGTGCGGATTGAACAGCTGGTGGACAGATCCCGATACACGTCACCCAGATAGCGTTCGAGTACGCTCTTGTTGGCCAGGAACTCCTGCGGGAACACACAGAGAGGCACCCCGCCAAAGCTGAGTTCCTTTTTGAAGTGGTATTCGTTCAGCAGCACAGCCTTCATCAGCACGGGCACTACGTCCGTGAGCGTGGGCGTCAGCTCCGCACTGCCCACGGCGTAGCCTTCGGGACGAATGAAATTCACGCGCAAGTCTGCCAGCCCCATGGTTTCAAAGAAGAAACGCAGCATCTTGGGCAGCGCACGGTAGTTCCAGCCGTTGAGCACGATGTTCACGCTGAGTCCGTCGGTCAGCGCGCCCTCTTTTTGGCGTCGCTGCAGGTTGCGGATGGCCTCGCACTTCTTTTCGAAGCCACCGGGCACTGCCGTCTGCTTGTCCTCAAGCGCCGCGGTATGTCCGTGCATGGAGATCGTCACGCGGGTCAGCCCTGCGCCCAAGAGCTCATCCACGAAGGCCTGACGTCGGAACATCATGGCGTTGGTCGCCAGAGCAATGCGCGAGTAACCCAGTTCTCGCGCCAGGGCGATACTCTCGCCGATCTTCGAATAGGTCGTGGGCTCCCCGCCCAGAAAACCCACGGACTCGAAGCCCTCCGCCCGGAAGCGTGTCAGCTCCGCCTTCATGGCTTCGAAGTCGATGAACTTCTTGTCTTCGTTCGAGGGCATGCCGTCGAGGCAAAACACGCACTTGTTGTTGCAGCTCTTGCCAACGTTGATTTCCACGTTGCGGCGACTGTCACGCAACTCGCTAGCCTGCTGCTTGCCCAGCGTCCCGACGAAATTGTCTAGGTTGTCGTTCATGCCACGCCTCGATACGGGCGCAGCGTCGCGGTGGAAAAGCGCTGCGCGTAGGCGTCGAAGACCCCCATGCACACGGCCTTGCGGTCGCATTCAGCACACTCCGGCACATGCACACGTTTGCGGTCCGGCGCCCAGTTGTACAGGCCGTCGAAGACCACTTTACCCGGGCGGCTCTGCCACTCCACGGTCACGCGGGGATCCCAGTGCAGGTCGTTGCTCAACATGGCGCGATCCCCGAGGATGCACATCGGCACGCCAAAGAAGCGCACGATCGCCGACCTGGCGCGGGCGGGCACTTGGGGCAGCACTTCGGCCAGACGCTCCAGGGGCACCGCCAGATCGTCATAGTGAGTGAGCCCACCGCCCTCCGGCGTCGTATTGCTGACCACGATCAGCCGCGCCCCCAAGGAGTCCGCCAACGCAACGGTCTCACCGAGCACGTGCACGTTGCGTTGCGTTACGACGGTGTTGACGTAGGCGCCAAAGGTCGGTTTGAGGCGCGTGCAAAGGCGAAGCGCGGCCGTCACCGTGTCGAAGCTGCCTTTTCTTCCAGTGAGATCATCGTGCAGGTCGGCCCCGGGAGCGTGTAGAGAGAACAGCGCCTCATCGAGCAGCGGGAGTGCCCGAGCGGCAAACTGGTCGTCGGAGAGCTTGGTCCCAATGGTGCCGACGCTGGTCCGCATGCCAAGCTTCTTCGCAAGCGCCAAGGTCTCGACGAACTTCGGATGAATGGTCGGCTCGCCTCCGGTCAGGTGCACGTTTTTCACGCCGCGCGCAGCGTGGGTGCGCAAGACGGAAGCCACGCGGCCCCAGGTCACGGAGTAGGGCCGGTAGTCCCGCATGCGGTGCTCTTCGGAGCAGAAGACGCACCGCTCCGGGCAGGTGTAGGTCAGATGCAGCTCCAGGCGCTCCATCACTTTGCCGCCGGGCCCGATCCACGGGCGCTCGGGATCGGAGCCCTGAGCGGAGCGCTGTTCCGGCTTTGGCTCCGCGAAAATGGGCAGGTGTTTCACGCAGCTCTCCGACGACGACGGTAGGCGGCGAACTCGGGGTACAGGCTGCTGCAGAAGGACGTCAGCTCTTGGTCGACCGCTTGCGTAGATTCCCAAACTTCCGGGGTGAGCGCACGCCGCAACAATGCCGGAACGCCCCGCGCGCCGTCTTGCAGCGCTTGCAGCGACGGTGGGTCCTCCAGAGTGCCAAGCTCAGTCTTGCTGAGCAGATCCGTCAGAGCCGCAGACAGGCCCAAGTTGTTCGGGTGTACGCTGCCGTCTGAATCGACGACCAGCCCAGTATTGAAGAACGGCGTCGGCGCCCAGGTGAACAAGTTGCGCACGTAGACGTAGCGACCAGCTTGCCAGTGCTCGACGATGTCTCGGGCGATCTGGGAAAAACCAACGCGCAGCGCCTCACGCTGTTGTGGCTTCCAGGGCAGGTAGTAGCCCGGCAAGAAATTGAAGCGCCGGAAACCGAGCTGCATCAGGTGCGAGAAGTTGGCGTGAGCAGCGGCGGCGGAGGCGGGTGCAATCGTCTGGGTGATCACCAAGCGCGGCAACAAAAGCAGCTGCGAAAGCAAAGTGAGCACGTGATCGTAGACGTCAGCGACCTGGGGCAGCGCTCGACGCAGCCGGCGGTGGTCCTCAGGGCGGCCATCTAGGGATAGCGTGAGAATGGTCTTGGCGCTTTTGGCGATGGTGTCGAGCCACTCCTGGCTCAGCCCCAGTCCGTTCGTGGATAGGTACACCCTGCGCACACCGGGCAGGACTTCGGCCCGCTCCATCACCGCGCGTACGGTGTCGGGTTCGAGCAGGGGTTCTCCCCCGAATAGCTTGATGTCGCCGCCTCCGTAGCGGTCGACGAAGAGATCGAGGGCGCGCAATGCCTGCGCGCGAGTAAGTGTTGGAAAACCGTCCTTCGCGGTCGGGCAGTAACTACAGCGAAGGTTGCAACGTCGGGTAACGGTGAGGACGAGGCTGCCTACCACTGCCCGTGCGACCCATGGGAGCCGTGAGAGCCGTGGGAACCGTGGGAGCCGTGGGAAGCGTGGGAAGCGTGCGCGTTGAATCCGCGTTCGATGCCGTCGAGGTCTTTGTTCCCGTCGGCGCGGGCGATCAGATCCCCGGTGTCCCCGGGTTCGTTGGCTTGGCGCTTCTCGTCGGACTGCATGAAATCAGCGGGCTTCTTGTCCCGCTTGGGCAGCTTCTTTTCCCAGTCTTTCTTTTTCATGCGTTCACCTGGATCCTAGTTGTAGCAGGAGATTCATGTTTTGCAGTCCGACGAGAGCTCCCGGGGGCGGGTCAGTGTCCAACGACGAAATATCTTCTCCAACTTGCCGTCCCTGTCGTCTGCCAGATGCTCGAAGAGCACTGATGCAATTGTATAATGTTCTTTGCATTTCGGCGAGTTGGGGCGCTGGCCGAAGATATCGCCGCTGGTCATGTAGTTGTGCATGGGACAAACCCCGCAAAAAGGCTTGTTCCAGCAGGTATCGCAGCTTGGGAGCGAGTCTTGCAGTGAGGCCACGGCCATGGCGCGAACCGTGGGGTGGCCGTGCATTTCGGCGTAGCTCGTGTCCTGCACCTGCCCGATTTGAAACATGTCATTGCCCATGGCGCTCGTCATCCGCGCCTCGTCACAGGTGAAGATCTTGCCGTCGTAGTTGTAAGCCACCTGGCCTGTGCCTGCGCCGCAGGGCGAGAGGATATCGACGAAGTTCGGATCGTCAGCCGTCAGGATCTTCGTCAAGAACGTCGCTGCCGTGCCTTCCACGATTTCCTGTCCGGCCAGGTTCTTCTCCAAGATGTAGGCGAAGGCTCGCTTGTAGAACTCCAGATACTCATCCGAAGTGTATCCAATGCGCTTCCAAGTATCGACGGCGAAGCCATATGGGTTCAACGGTCGGAGAAAGATGGTGTGCATGCCGAGCTCTAGATAGAGATCGACGACCTCTTTCCAGTGGTCGAAGGTCTTGCGGGACGTCGTCATGAGTGCGTCCACGTGCCACAGCTGTGGGTCTCGCCCGACTTCGATATAGCGGCGATTGAAATAGTCGATCCACTTGCGCACGTTCGCGTAGGCGTTCTGATCCTGACGCCAGGTGCGGTTGTAGTTGTGCAGCTCCTCGGGCCCGTCGAGGCTGGTGCAAACAAGCACCTCGTTTTCGATCAGCCACTCGGCGTTCTCCTCGGTCATGTAGGTCATGTTCGTGACGAGGGAGTGCTCAAGCTGCTTGTTCTCGTATTTGTTCTTTTCGCGGCTGTACTCCACGATGAAGCGCAACGCCGCCATATTCACCGTCGGCTCGCCGCCCTGGAACTCGAAGTTGATGTAGGGCGACGGGCTCTGCATCGCCAAATCCACGACCTGCTTGGCCGTCTCCAAAGACATGTCCGTGTCGACGCGATCCATGTTCGTGCGCGAAGCGTGGCAGTACTTGCAGGACTGATTGCAGCGCAGGGTGGTGATGACGATGTGCAGATGGGGTCCTTGCCCGACGAAGCGCTTCTTGCGCTGCATCTGCTCGGCTGCGCGGTCCAAGTCGAAGCCTTCGCGCAGAAAGCCCTTTTCTTGTAGCGCTTTGAACTCCGCATGCCCCTGGGCGATGCGGCCGGCGAGCAGGTCCTCGAAACTGGCCTCGTCCAGGAAGTGCCACGCGCCCATGTCGTTGGTGACAAGGTGGCGGCCCGCAACTTTTCCGTAACGAAAATGCGAGAGCTTTTCTTCCACCAAGGGCAGACGACGCAGAGAAATCGTGCGGGCGGACATGCTTCAGCTCCCAGCGGCGCTCACGGTTAGAAAGAGCGCATGATTGGCGAGTTCATCCATCAGCACTGGCGCGAGTTCCGGATCCGGCTCCGTCACCACGAGTTGAACGTCGTTGTCTCCAACGATCACCTCTATCTTGGCCAGCTCTGCAAAGTCCCGAGCCGCCTGCTCGACGGCTTCTTTTGCATACAGCGAGCGAGCGAAGACCAGACGTTCCGTCATGGTCAAGGTTCGCCCTTCTGTTGCGCAGGGCTATCCTTCCAGGGAACCGGAACCTCAAGAGCGTCCTCGGCGAGTTCTTCTGCATCCAGCTCGGCCAACAAATCTTGGATCGTCGATGAGCCCCCACTGCCAAAAAATGCACGCGCCATGTATTGGGCTCGAATACCGGCCGTCGCGCGCCCGATTCGGAAGCGCAGCTGGCTGTTGAGCAACTCGTTGGCGAACTCCCCTGCCAGCGCTTCTAACTCCGCCTCGGAACTCGGCTCTTTGGTGCGAAGGCGGACGTGCACTTTGCGTTCCGCGGGGCGCGACAAAAAGAGGTAGCAGCGATCCACGAACTGGTAGGAAGCGCCGTAGATCGCATCGAGGGCGTACAACTCTTCGTCTATACTGAAGCTAATTTCGCGCTCGCCGAGATCGAAGGCAAAGTCCTCCGTCTCCGCCTCGGGCTGGGCCTGCTCTGTCATGAGCCAGACTTACTCAGACCAGCTTGCCGCAGGAAGCAAAACTCTCCGCGCGGGTGGCATGGGAGAGCAATCCCTTTGGGGTCGGGGCTCCCGCCTGCTCGTTCTTCCGCACCAACGAGGCGAGCACGTTCACTACGCGCGCCAAACGCTCTTCGGTCAGGTGATTGCCGTCACCGTCGTTCATCAGCAAGAAATCCAAGGCTTCGGTGTGTGCCAAGCCCCGCGGCCCGCCGTCACGCAGGCACAGATGCACGCGGAAGAACTGCGACCCCCTGCGCAGCGTGAGGACCGAGGCCCCGGCTTGAACGCCGGTCACGTCCTCCAGACGGAAGCCAAGCCCGACTTCGTCACCGATGCATAGCGGGGCAAGCAGGGGCAGGACTTCCGCCGCGTCACGAAATGCCCAAGAGTCCGCCAGCGGCCGGGCACCCACCTGGCGTGCCGCGGTGATCGCTGCGCCACTCAGTAAGACCCCCTGGAAGAAATCGCGTCGCCTCACCAGTCCTCCTTGCCGCAAATCTTGCGACCTCAAAAGGATATCCTGGCGTGCCGCACGTGCAAAGGTGAGACTCCCTTTTCCCATGGCGTCTCCGAAGTCCGTGCTCTCCAAGCAGGGCCGGGATCAGTTGCGATCAGCCCTCAAGCGCCTAAAACACGCAGATGCGGGCGGTGCACGGCACTATCTGCAGAGGGTCACGCAGCTCCACCCACAATGTGTGGAAGCGTGGTTGCTACTGGGCCTGCTCGAGGACGCTTCCGGGAGTTCCCCACGGCAAGAGCCTCTCGCGCGCGCGGTGGAGCTCAGCGGCATCGCCGCGCCGGAGCTTCGACGCGAGCTCCAGCGGCACGTCGCGTACAGCGGCAGCCTTGTAGCGACGTTGCATCGGCTTCCGGAGCTGGCGGCGAGCCTGCTTTCGCATCCGACAGCGCCTCGGGCTGCGTGGGCACAGCTATTTGCCGCATTCGAGGGTTGTCACGGGCGGGCAGGCAGCTGGGAAGGGTTTGTCGACCCCACCTGCCTCGCCGTCAATTCGCATCGCTTCAAAGCGGATGTGTCGTTCTTATTTGGAGTCGGACGCCGCGCGCGCTTTTCCGTCAACGACAAGGGTGAAGCCGCAAGGTTTCGCGAACACCTTGAACAGAACCTTTCCCAACTCGACCTGGGTCCGGACCAAGCTGCGGCGTTCTTCGCGATTGCGCCCCCAGGCGAAGTGCAGACGACGCTCGGCCTGAAGTTTCGCGGCGGCGAGGCAAAGCCAGAGCGCGTCTCGCTCTACTTTGAAGAATTGGCGAACAGTCCGCGAGGCGCGGCGATCCGAAGCGCAACCTGCGCACTGTTGGGGCAGCCAGCCCCGGCACTTGCCCCAGGTTTCCAGCCAAACGCCGTATGCGTCGACTATCGCGGCGGGCGGGCGGTGGCGGTCAAGTGCTACGACGTCACCCTCCAGCATCGCGACACGCACTCGAGCGCTTCCGAGGCACCTCTCCCTACATCGCTGCAACGGATCGCACGCGGCTTGCCTTGGCACCCGGAGACGAGCAGTCGCCGCTTCATGCTGGCTGGGCGGATTGATGCCGGAGGTGAGCTCCTCGGTAAGAAGCTGCTATTCATGACCGAAGCCCATAGCGCGGCGCACGCTGAGCGGGCCTTCGCTTTTGCGGACACGCTGATCGCGCAGGTACCGGGAAAGAACGAAGAGGTTTCGACCGCGTACGCGCAGCTACGCGGGACCAGCCCCGATGCGACTGGGCACTTCTTCTACCCCGACCTCATCGGCGTCAACCTGAACGCGGAGGACGGATTGGAAAGCGTCGTGGTGCACGTGTCGGTCCGTTGACCGCCCCCGCCCCGCGCGCGGGCCCGCCGGGCCGCCGGGCCACTTGAGAGCCCGCGGCCCTGGGGCCACGGGCCTGCAGCGCCGAAAAACCCGCCTGTGGTCGCGGGTTTACCCCCTTGGAGCCCGGCCGGGGCAACACCACGGGGCACGGCCCCGGCCGCGCCCCAGCCCCGCGGCGGCACCGAAAAAATCGAGCAATTTTTTTTTACAAGCTGGCAACGCTTTCGCTCGCTCCGCAGTATGGTGGCGCCCTCATGTCATCTTTCGGTTCTTTGCTTCGCTCGGCGCTGGAGCGCATGGCCCTGCGGGCGCGCGCGCCCTTTCACGCGCATGCTCTGCACCCCTGGATCGAGCTTGCCGACAGCGCCGGGGCGGTCACAGACGCAGGTCCGCTGACCCACGACTTCCTGTTGCCCGCAAAGCGCGACGGAGCCAGCTACGGTCTCAACGTCTTCCAACACAAGAAGGCCATCGACTTTGACGCCTGCGCCAAGTCCTTTGCTCGCGCGTTCTTGGGCACGGACGAACACGTGACGGAGCTGCTATCGCTTCCAGACGTGAAAGCCCACGGCGGAGTGTTGTGTACGGGCGGGTCGCTGAAGCTCAAGCTCTATTTCACGGACGGCCTTCCGGCGCTCGAAAAACCCCTCGGGCTTTCCGCCGTTGGTGCGGACGCCTTCGGGGTGGACGTTTCGGCAGACGGACTGTGCCGCGCCCGCCGGTACCTCCGCGTCGACGACGCGGCAGAAAAGGACGGCTTCCTACCCAAGCGACCGAGCGTGAGCCATCGACTGCTGACGCAGCTCGAAGGTGACGGCGCCAAGGTCACCTACAATACGATCTTTCTTCCCTCCACCCTCGCTTCGGAGCTGACGTCCTTTGCCCGTGAGGGCAGTGACGACGCCTACGACCACCACTTGGTGGCAGAGCTCTCGGCCCTCGCCGAGAGTGCAGGCCACACCCTTCGCGCCGTCGCCCATGAAGTCGACGCGTTTGCGGACGGCACTCGAGCCACGGACGCCTTAGTCGCGCTCGGAAGCTAGGCGGTCGCCTAGGCGTCGCGGAGCCGACGGTCGATCTCTTCGAGCATCCAAGACAGCAGCCGTTCGGGTTGGGTCAGCTGCGGCTCGACCTGTCCGGTCGCAAGGCCGCGCTGCACCCGCTCGGCGATGCGAAGGTCTGCGGAAGTCACAGGGCCAATCGCGGCGTCATCCAGCGTTACGCTGCGTGGCGGCTGCGGCGGGTGAGCGCTTGCACCGCCCGCGCTGGAAAGCGCAATTTGGTCGAAGCTGCAGCGCGTCGGGTCCGCGGCGTGGGGACGATGGCGGAAAATCAACGCGTAGTCCGCATGCAAATTGAGATGCAAATTGGGAAAAATGTAGAGCAGCACGTTGGTTCCCAAGTCATCGACGCGCGGCTCGACGTCGCGCCGCGCGTGGGGAGCCAGTCTCGTGATCTTCGCGCCACGATGATCCACCGCGGCTGCGATCTCCGGATGCAAGCTGGGCACATGCAACGCCTCGCCATGCACGTCCGCGCTGATCTTCCAATTGCAGTGCAGCTCCACGCTCACTTCAGAATCGAGTCTGAGCCCGGCAAGGTCTCGTGGCTGAAGCTCCGCGTCGAGCGGTTCCAGGTACTCTGCCAGAGTCTGCGCGCACCCGAAATCGAGCCACACCAAACCGTAGCGCTCCTCCACGGGCTGGGGAACGAGCTTCAGCGTCGGCGCAACATCGAGGTGCGGCGCCACCAGCAATCCCCCGTCCGCTCCGTAGGAAAAGGCATGGTACGGGCAAACGATATTTGGGGTCCGGCCACAGCCCTCGAGCAATCGCGTGCCCCGATGCGGACAAGCATTGGCGAACGCACGCAAGACGCCGTCGGCGTCTCGCCAAAGAATGGTGCTGCTGTCGCCCAGGTCGAAAACCGCAAAGGCTCCGGGGGCCGCCACGCGCGCCGCTGCGCACGCCATCAGCCACGAGCCCCCAAAGACTTGAAGCTGTTCGTTCCGTAGCACTTCGGGATCCAACCAACGTGCACCCGCTGTCATTGGCGCAGATTACTCCATTGCTCCGGATAGAGGCGTGAGATGTGCACGTTCGTCGCCGATCAACGCAACATGGCGTTCGTGCAGCCCCATGCAGTTGTTGGCGAAACTCCTGCACGACGTTTGGTAGTGACAACAGAAAGCGCCATGGTCGCGGGTTCGCCGCGCGAAAGACTCGTGGATCAAGGTGTCGTCGCGGTGATCGACCAACAAGTCGGCGCAGTCAGAGAGCATGCAGCGAGGGAACCAGGAGAGTACAACCTGGCGCTGCTCGCCTAACAGCCGCCGCGCCGCGGCCAGCGTCTTGGGAACCGAGCGCGCAAATGGAACATGCTCCCGCTCTTGACCGATGTCGCCGAACTCGATGAACGCCCAAAAGTGACTCTCGGGCACCTCCTGCTGCAACAGAAACGTCGCCAGTTCATCCAGACCCTCTACATTGCTGCTTGAGACGCAAGTATTGGAGATCAGTCGCACGGAATGCGAACGCAGATTTGCAAGCCCCATTTGCATTTCTTCGAAGCTACGCGGGTTGCGTGTCAAAACGCGATCGAGTTCTGCACTGCCCGCATGCACCGAAACGAAGAACTCGCTGATTCCGGCACGCACCAGTTCCGACGCATACGACGGATCCTTCAAGCGACGTGCATTGGTCTGGAGTCGCACCACTTCGAAGCCGCCTTCGGAAAGGGCACGCGCGGCGACTTCGGGCAGATCGGCTCGCAGCGTGGCTTCCGCACCGGCCAGAATGAGTCTGCGGTAACGCTTGCGCCGCTTGTTCTCGGCATACATGTCAGCGATACGCTCATCGCTGGTATCCGGCAGTTTCATGTCCAGCTCCGGCTCAATGAAGCAGAAACTACAGCGACTATTGCAAACGTAGTTGAGCGCCAGCGTCACGGTCTCGATATTGGGATCGTCGAGCAAGATCGGCAGGTGTCGCGCCTGCGCCATCAGACCACTCCGTGCACGGCTAGCTTTTCAATGCGCATTTGCGTTGCGCCCGGCGGCACAGCGAAGTCGAAGCCCAAGTCCCAGCGCAGATGCGCGAATTCGTCCGCGTGCTGGCCCAAAACTGCCGCCACGTCCTCGCGGCCATGCGCCGTCAAGAAGGGCACAAGCTGCGAGGTCGTGATGCGTGAGTAGTACAGGCCATCCCAGTGGGGCTTCACGGCATAGCAAATCGTGAAGCAGTCGCGCAGGCCTTTGGACAGCAAGGCCGGCCAGCAACTGCGCTGGCCGCTTCGCGGCGAATGCTGCACGCGCAGCACGGCGTCCGCGAGTTCTCGGTCGTCGGCGGCGCGATAAAACCAGTAGTGGTTCTCAAGTACATAGCGATCCCCGCCGACCGCCCGGTAGGAGAAGCCGCACTCCCGGCGATGTCGGTCGCCGGAGCGCATGTACAGGCGAAAGTCTGAGCCGCGTCCCTCGGAGAGAAGCTGCGACGAAACCTCAAAGCTGCACATGAAGTACGACAGCCGCTCGTCCACGCTGTGGTCAAAGCGGAGTTGGGGCTCAAGGGCGGCGGCCAGCGCGCTAGCGCTCGCCGGATTGCCCTTTGCGTTTTCCGTGAAGTTGTAGAAATAGAACTCCACGGCGAAGCCGGCGGGCCCCCACTTCGCCCCCCACACCGTCTCGTCGGCGCCCAGGTGTCCGCGCAGCGCTTCTATGATCGGCCAGGCGTCCAGGTTCTCTGCCCGTAGCAGGTGTTTGAGCAAGCTGGCCGCGTGCAGCCGACCCTTGGGCGAACACACCGGTTCGTAGGGTGTCAGGATGTAGTCCCGGTGCTTGGTAGACGGGAGTTCTGGGATGCGATCAGCGTCGGCGATCATACGCTCCCGGGAGCATAGCGTGCTATTGGCTCGTTTTCACGATGCTCGACGAATTGCACTACGACGACCTCGCATCGCAGCGCGACCTCATGGACGCCGTGTTGCTGGAAAAACGCGTGGGTTGTGTGGTGCGCGGCGTCGTGCACCCCGCCGCGTGTGCTGTGGCTCTTGGCATCGTCGAAGCAATGGCAGCCAAGGCGCCACGCCGCGAGCTGTGCGCCGGCGCTCACACGCTGGGCATCTTGCTTGCGCCGACAGTTTCCGCACCGGAAGGCCCCGAGCTGGACGCTTACCTCGCGGCGGCCGCGAATTTTCGCGCCGAGGGAGCACTCCCGCCACAGCAATGGGAACGTGTCGAGCGCGCTCTTCGCACACTAGCTGGCGAACGACCGCTGATGTGTCCCACTTCGAAAGACGGTCGGCGCTACGCATCCGCCACGCTTCGCGTGTTTCAGCCGGGCGCTGAAGCGGCGGCCCACAATGACACGTACAACGATCTCGCGTGTCAGCGGGAACTCGACGCCATGCGGGACAGGCGCGGGCAATGGTCTTGGTACTTGCCACTGTCCGTTCCAGAGAGCGGGGGCGCGCTCCTCGTCTACACGCTCAAGCAGGGGCAGGTCGCGGCCGCAGACCCGGAGCGAGCGGTGCAAGACCTGACTGCGGCGCGTTATCAGATCGGCGTCGGAGATTTGGTTGTATTCGATGGCGCACGTTATGTGCACAGCGTCGAACGCTGCGACGGCAAGACTCCGCGCCGCACCCTGGGCGGCTTCGCAAGCCTTTCCGCGGATCACGCGTCGCTGCTGGTCTGGAGCTAATATTCAGTCCGTGATGATGGGCAGCCCACGCCGGAGGCGTCGCTTGTTGTCCCGGACGCGCGCGGCCACCATCAGTGGATCCGGCGGAGCCTTTTCTGGCCCGGGGAAGCCTGGCAAGCTGCTGGCGACCGGCTGACTTGCCACCCCCGTCGAAAGGCGCGGTGGCGGCTCAGGGAAGAGCTTTAGGATGTGGCGCACCCGTTCGTCATTGTCGGTGATCGGGCTGAGGTGCCCGAGCCCTTGGTGCCGGATCCAGTTGATGGGCGCGCCTTCGCAGCGGCTGTCGAGTAGACAATCCGAACAGCGCGCGCTCTTGCCCCGATACTTGTGTGTGATGTGAAATCGCGCCAGCGCCGTGATGTCGAGTCTGCCGGTCTCCACATCGAAGAGGGACGCATCGAGTAGCTTGCGCTCGGGTTGCCAAACTGCACCCGGCGTCAGGCACGCCGGCAGCCCGCTGACACGAATAGGCAGTGCAAGCTGCTCGAAGTACAGCCGCGGCTCGGGAATGTCGTGCTGCATCGCCCCTTCGAGCTGTTCGTGACTGGGCTGCACGAGCGTCAATTGGTTGAGCTTTTCCTCTACAAGCTGCCGGTGTGCGAGCAACCAGGGCGCGGTCTCGCCGTTCAGCTCTATGTCCAGCTCCACGCCGGGTGCCAGCGCTGGCAACCATTGCTCCAGGTGCGCCACGGAGTCCGCAACCAGGCACAAAGGACGGCGCGTTACTGCGGCTATCGGCCCAGGTTGGGCGACGCGCGCGTAGATGCCGACGCCCGGGGGCAGCTGTTCTTCGCCAAGCGCGGCCATATCCGGCACCTGAATACCCAGGCTGGAACAGCCGAAGGGCAGCGCTCCTTGGTGGGGGGTTGCCCCAACCCAATACACCTCGAAGTCTTCCCGGTGCTGGGCTTCGATCAGCCGGTCCGTCGTGGTGCAAAAGGGCTCGATGAAGCAGTGCGGACAGCGTTCTGCGTGCCGACAATCCAGGGCCGCGCCCTCGTCCAGATAGCGTCGCAACTGGAAGCGCCGTCCATTCACTTCGTCCAGCATCTTGTGTGGGTCCTGAATCAGGTCCTCAAGACCTTCCAGGAACGACACCGGGAAACGGTTGGTCCATACGACGAAGCGCGGATGCCGGCCGAGTCGAAAGACCTTCTGCAGTACCGGCAAGTGCTCGCGCACATCGTAAAACAGCTCGTCGCGATTATCGAAAGCGGCCGCCTGCGGGATCACATGCAGCAAGTCGAATTCCGTGACCCCAAGAGAAATGCAAAGTTCAACAATCTTGTCGAGGACGGCCACGTTCTGTTTGTTGATGACAATGTCGACGTTGACGATGGGACGACCGTCACGTAGCGCCCGCACGATGCCTTTTGTGATGCGCTTGAATGCTCCCGGCGTGCCCGTCAGCCGATCGTGAAGTGCCTCGGTATGGCCGTGAATGCTGAAGGTGATCTCACCAAGACCCGCTTGCATGCACTTCTCGAAGAAGTCTTTCTCCGACAGGCGGTAGCCGTTGGTGACCGTCTGCACTCGGTCGTAACCCCGAGCTTTTGCGTAGGCGACGAGGTCTGCGAATCCCGGATGCAACGTGGCCTCCCCACCAGAAAGAATCAGTTTGTCGGCACCAAGTTGGTCGATTCCGCGGTCGATTTCCGCGCGGATCTCCTGCTCCTCCAAATACACATTGCGCGGCGTGTCGGAATCCAAACAGAACACGCAGCGGCTGTTGCAAGCGGTCACCGCGCGCACCCAATGCTTGGGTCGATTGGCGACGCGCTCACGCCAGAGCATGTATTCCAAGTCGCGATGTTGCGGCGCCGCCATGAGCCACTCAGCGTATCACGCCGGCCGCCCGAGCCCAGATAGCAGCGCAGAGCGCGCGGCTTTTTGCTCGCTGAGGTTTGGACCGCGCCTGGGCCGGCGCCAGAGAGTCAGTCCGGTACCCAGCGCGGCAGTCGCAAAGTGAATAGCGCCCCGCCGCCGGGGCGAGCTCCTGCGGACAAGGTCCCATTGTGTTCTTCAACTAACGTGCGGGAGATAGCCAGCCCCAGGCCCGTGCCGGTTTCGCCTTTGGTCGAGAAGAAGGGCTCGAATATACGCGCGCTCACATGCTCGTCCAAACCGGGACCGTTGTCTCCGACGCGGACACACGCCATGTCATCCTCGATGCAGACTTCAACGTAGACCGTGTTCAAATGACGCGGTCGATCTCCGAAGGCTTGAACCGCGTTGCGCAGCAGGTTGATCATCACTTGCCCCAGCTTGGTGTTCGAGCCACGAACGAAGGGGCCGCCATTGGCGTTCACTACCAGAGACGCACGTCTTTGAAGATGCGTATTGATCAAACGCAGCGACAGACGCACGACTTCACCCAAGTCGACTTCCTGGTCGTTGGCACTGATCATCACCGGCATACGCACGGCCTGCACGACCTCCATGATCCGCTTGTACCCGTCGTCCATGTCGGGCATGGCTTCGTCTACTTGCGCCAGGAGCGTGCGCAGCCTCAGCATGTCGGCATTGTCCGACGCCAGAAGCGAGCGCACTTCCCGAAGAGCGGACTTTATGAAGTCGTGATTGTTGACGATCAGCGTCAACGGATTGTTCACCTCGTGGGCCAACTCCGCCGCCGCCACACCCATGGTGTAGATCTGCTCCGTGCGGCGCAAGCGTTGCTCGGCCTCGCGCAGACGCGCCGTCAGATTGTACACATCCAGCGCGTCTTGAACCTCGGCGTAGAGTTCCTCGGGCTCCCATGGCTTGCGCAAATAGCGCCGAACCTGACCGAGGTTGATGGCGTCGATGGCGGCCTTCAGATCCGAATAGGCCGTGATCAGGATGCGAATAGTCTCTGGAGACTCGCGACTTGCCGCCTCGCACAACTCGACTCCGGTCATGCCCGGCATGCGCTGGTCCGTGAGCAGCACCGCAACTTCGCGAGTGCGCAAGATTTCCAGAGCACTCTGTGCGTCGCAGGCCGTGACGCAGTCGATTGCATCCAGCGCGGCTTCGCAGACCACCAAGTTGGCGTCGTCGTCGTCGACAAGTAGAACCAAGCCGCTCACGCCGCGGCCTCCATCGCTGGCAACTCGATCAGGAATCGTGCGCCACCGCCTTCCCGCGCCTCATAGCGCAAGCTGCCGCCGGCGTCGTCCACGATGCGCTGGCATAAGAAGAGCCCGAGGCCCGTACCGTCTGCCGCAGCTCGGGTCGTGAAGAACGGCTCGAACAGCAGCGGCGCCGCTTCCGGCGCTACGCCGCCGCCATCGTCTTCCACACTGATCCGCACGCCCCCTCCCGGCACGTCCTCGGTCGCGAGCCACACGTTGCGCGGCCCTGCCTTCCCCGCGTTGTCCAGTAGGTTCAAGAACACCTGGTTGAGCTGGCGAGCGCTGGCCACCACCAGCCGCCTCGCATGATAGGATTTGTGCACTTCGATCCCCCCGAGTTTATAGGCTAGCAACTGCAAAGATGAGTCCAGTCCAGCGTCGACAGCGCAGGTTGTCACGCCGTCGTCTTCCGCTGGGCGCACGTTTTCCTCGAGCGCCGAAATGATTCCCAGAATGCGAGACGCGCCATCTTGAATCACAGCCAAAAGGCGTTCGCGTGATACCTTCTTGCCGTCGGGGCGGGACAGCAGCTTCGCCGCGTTCAGCACCGCGTTGACGGGATTCTTGACCTCGTGGGCGATACCAGCCGCCATGGTTCCGGCAGTGGACAGCCGCGCTTGGTTCGCCAGCTGCAGCCCCAAGGACCGCAGCTTGAGCTGGGCCCGAATGCGCGCAACCAGGACCCGGGTGTGGAACGGTTTGGTGACGAAATCGTCTGCCCCGGCTGCATACGCCTCCAGGGTCGAGTCCGATCCAGAGCGCGCCGTCAGCATCACCACCGGCAAGTTCCGCAGGCCGGGCTCCGACTTGATCGAACGGCACAAATCCGTGCCGCTGACGTTAGGCATCATCACGTCCGTTAGCACTAGATCGGGGCGCTGGGCCTTCACCTTCTCCAGCGCGTCCGCACCGTCCGTCGCCGAGATCACTTCGAACTCGCTTTCCAGCGCTGCGGCGATGAAGGCACGCAAATCCGCTTCGTCTTCAGCGACCAAGATCCGCGCGCGCCGGCCGCGGTCCAAACGGATGGGCGGCTCCTCGCGCTCGATCTGAGCATCCGCTTCAACGCCGGCATCGGCGCCCGCTTCGGCCACGGGGATCTCGCGATCCGACACGCGGCGACGCGGGTGACGTTCCGCGGCAACGCGGCGACGCTCCAGCACTTCCTCGTTGAAGTGATCCAGACCTGTGCGCAGGGTGAGAGTGAAGGCAGCTCCCTGCCCGAGGGTGCTCGCCACGTCAAGATCGCCACCGTGTAGGCGAGCCAGCTCGCGGGCCATGGCCAGGCCGATACCGGCGCCCCCGTGGCGTCGTCGTTCGGAGCCCTCTACCTGGTAAAAGCGTTCGAAGACGCGCTCCTGGTGCTCTTCGGCGATCCCGGGACCGCTATCGGTCACCGTAACCGTCGCCGTGCCATCGAGATTCTGGACGGCGACTCGAACCCGGCCGCCCGCGGGAGTGAACTTCAATGCATTGCCGACTAGATTCGTAAGCACCATTTCCATGCGGTGGGGATCCGCATGCACGTCCGACGTGGACTCGACGGGCTCGAGCTCTAGAGACAGCCTGCGACGCTCCGCGGTCGGACGCGCCACCTCGACCACGCGTTGGGCCAAATCCGCCAAGTCGAGTTCCGCCACGCGGAGCCGGAGGCCACCCGCTTCGAGTCGAGCCAAATCGAGTAGGTCGTCAATCAGGCGCAGCAAGCGCTGCGCGTTGCGGCGCACGATACTGAGCGTGGCGCGCTCCCGCTCTGGTCGCGCCGAAGCCAGCAAGTCTTCCACAGGGCTGAGGATCAGAGTCAGCGGAGTGCGCAGTTCGTGGGAGATGTTTGCAAAGAACTCGCTCTTGAGACGGTCGACCTCACGCAAACGCTCCAATGTGCCCGCGAGCTCCGCGCTCGTTGCTTCCAGCTCGTCTCGCGCCACGAACTCGCGTTCCGCCGAACGAAAACGGATCACCGTAGACGCCACAGAAATGACTGTCGTCAGCGTCAGAAAGTACACGTTGTTGAAGAAGGGCCGCACTTGCAAGCTTCCGTCCAACGCAGACGGGATGGCAGGCACCAGCCACAAAGCGACGATCATGCCGCTGACCGCCAACGCATGGCGCCAACGCCATGTGTACAGCACGCCCACGGCCAGGATGCAGAGATTGAGTCCCGCGTAATAGGGGGAGACCACGCCGTCCAATCGCAGGATCATCGCCTCAATGCAGGACGCACATACCAGCGGAGGTCCGGCTCCAAGCACGACGGGGTGCCGCACCGCCCAGGGCGTAAAGGAAACCGCTAACAAGGTCAGGGCCACGGCTCCAGCGATGCAGCGGATCACGAAGAACTGCCCCGCATGGTCTGGAGCCATCGCCAGATCGAGAGTGAAACCCGCCGGCATCAAGATCGCCGACAGCAGGTAGCCCAAGCGTGCCCCGCTCACATTGACTTGGGCGAGGTGGCTTTCGAAGCGCGTGCCCGATTCTCGGGCCCCTGTCATTTGACTACACGCAAAAACAAATTCACTCCGAGAGGCTCCGCCTCTACGTCCGCAACGCTCGGTTGCGGGACGAGTGCTTCGGCAAAACCAAGCAAGTCCTCAGGAGATCGGTGGATCAAGAACCAGTCGAGGCAGTATTCCATGAAAAACCGCGTGGGGTTGTGAGCTGCCACGTTGCCGACATAAAGACTGCCGCCGGGGACGAGTGCTTCATAGAGCGCCGCCATGAGCGCCGACACGCTGCGCGCATTCAAGTAGTCGAAGAGGCCCGCGCTGTAGATCAATTCCCGTTGGCCCAGGGTCGCGGATAGTTTGCGCGCAGTCAACAGTCTGCGCACTGACTCTTCGATGAATTGCACCTTGGCTCCGGTTTGGGCCGCCAGAGGTCCGAGGGTGCGCTCACAGAACCCAATCGCCCGTCGCTCTTGGTCGATGAGCGCAACATCCAGGCGACTTCCGATCTCTGGATTCCGTTCCAGTAGCTGCGTGATCTCGCGCCCCGGACCGCAGCCAATGCTGGCAATGCGAATGCGCCCTTCCCGCTCTCTTGTCATCTCGGCGATCTTCTCACCGAGGTATTCCAAGCGATTGATATTCGCTTGCGCCGCGGGCTCTTGCGCGCCGTATACGTTGAGCACGCGCGCAAACAGCGTGTCGCCTTCAGCGTGCTCCCGATAGAGCATGTTCATCATTTCATAGTCGCCGGCGTACCCCAGAGGCTTGTCAAAGGCTCGCCGCAATAGCGGCGACTCGCGCAGTAGCGGCAACAGATGCGCGCGAAAATAGGCCCGATAGTGCGGATGCTGGTCATCCGATAGCCGTGATGCGAAGTCCGCCAACTCACGGGAAGCGAGGTTCATGCGTTCCACAAGCAACGGCGTCGCTTCTGCCAGGAATTCCTGCAGCGTCTGTTCACGAGTCAACCGATCGAGACCATCCAGGCCGCGCTCTTCGTTGTTCAAGAACTCCTGTGTCCTAAGCAAATAAGCGTGCAAGTCGGCAACCCACGCCTTGAACTCCCCGAAAATACGCGTCACTTCCGTCGAGCGCACTACGGCTTGGAAGCGTTCCGAAAAGCCTTGCCGCGTGCCGAGCCGGTACACCAGTCCAAGGTCAATGCCCTTGGAGTCCAGCTCTGCTCCAAGCACCAAATCTGCGCCATTGTCGGCGACGCGGCGTACGCTGGCTGTGCCTTCGTAGAGCACGCCGTGGGAGCAGCGTACGACGAGCTCTGTGAGGCGATCTCCCACCAACACCAGTCCTTGGCTTCCCGCCGCACCAGGCACGGCGATCGCCAAGCCGGTCAGCGAGAGGTCAAACACCTTGCCCTCGACTTCTCCCAGCGTGGCATGCGTCACGCGCGCGGTGGTGGCGCCCAGGTTCAGGTCGTCAACGCGCAGCCGACGCGCTCGCATGCGTCGACTTGGAACGGGTCGCTCACGGAGGAGTTCAAGATTGATCGAGGAATTGCTCATGGTGTCGCCTCTTCCCCCCGGTTGAGATCCAAAACTTCTCGTACTCGCGCAAGGTTGATCGGCTTGCGCAAGCAAGCGATCGCGCCAGCCGCCAAGAACTCCTCTGCGAGTTCGGGTGACGGATTCCCGGTCAGCGCCACGACCAAGACGTGGGCTGTTTCTGGGGCATTGCGTAGGCGACGGCAGACTTCGACTCCGTCAATGCCCGGCATCATCGCGTCTAGCAGCACTGCATCCGGGCAGACGCTCCCTACGCGCAACAATCCTTCTATGGGGCCCAAGGCCGTAGCCACTTCGACGTCCTCGAGCTCGCGCTCAAGCAGACGCTTGGCGGTGGATAGAAAGCGTTCCTCGTCGTCAATGACCAACAAGCGCCGCACGCGGGTCAAGGACCGCGGCACCGGCATTTCGTGCGCTCGCAAAAACGACACGAGGTTCTCCGAGTCGATGCGGCGGTGGCCGCCAACGGTTCGATACGCTGGCAACAGTCCTTTGTCGATCCATGCGAGCACCGTCGAGGGGCTGACCTGGATCAACCGTGCGACTTCGTGGGAGGTGAGGGAAGCGGCGGTGGCCATGGGCTTGCAGGGCAGAATCAGCGGAATCAGAGGAATAGTAGCTTTCCTAGCTATCCGGTCCACCTTCCGCTTCTGACAGGTGGGACACGCACCTACACTCGTGGCCGTCAGAGCCGTCTTGTTCGTGGCAAACTGCGGGTAACTCCATGCAGTTGCCCATCGGCTTCCTCGTCCTGCCGCCCCCGGGGGACCGGAGCGTCCTGACCTTGCGACGCAAGCTTTCGCTGACCCTGCTCCATTCCTTGCTCTCTGCGCGGCCATCGCAGGCGGGCACAGCGGCCGTGCCCCTGCGCAGGCTCCAGGCATTTCTGGAAGGTGCGCTGCGCGGCGCGGAACGGCGGAAGTTGATCACGACCCTCGAGAACGTTGACGTCTTCGTCCCGTTGCTGGCGGCCAAGAGCGGCATGCAGCCGCTGAGCGCCGCCCTCGAAAGCGCTGTTCCCGCCATGCTGCTGGGTTTCGCGCGCGCCGCGGCTGGCGCAATACAAGAGAGCCTGGTCTGGAACTACCCCGCGAGCAACCTCTTCGACGCGGGCGCCGGCCGCGTACTGCGCTGCCGTCCGCCGGCTCAGGGTCTTTCGGTTTCCGCATCCGGCGTCGAGCTGCGCACAGCCTCTGGCGAGATCTGCGACCCCTTGAGTGACAGCCCCTCCGCCGACTCGGTGCGGTGCGAGCGGTACCTCCACGCGCTGTCGGGGTCACGGGGCCCAGCCCTGGCGCTGGCCGACAGCAATCCGCTGTTTGCTCTCGAAGAACACCCCGACAAAGGCGGCAACGCGCTGGACCTTGGAGGTAAGCCCGTCGCAGCGTGGCTATCGGGTCTGCGCGACGCGTTTTCTTTGTTGAGGGAGATGCTGCCGGGTCTGGCCCAAGAGTTGGAAAGTGGACTCGAGCGGATTGTGCCCGTCGGCTACCAGCCCGAACGCCACCTTTCTGCATCTTACCGAGAAGCACCTGGACTCGTGTACCTAACGCTGCATCCGTCGACGTTGACCATGGCGGAAGCCATTGTTCATGAATTCCAACACGGCAAGTTGAACTTGCTGCGCTTCTTCGATCCGCTCTTGTCGAACGGGGACTCGGTTTGGACCGAGTCCGCCGTGCGACCAGACTTGAGACCGTTGAACGGAGTGCTCTTGGCCGTGCACGCGTTTGTCCCCGTCGCGGCGCTTCACTATCAAATGCATGCCGCTGCGCACCCCCTTGCAGCCACGGACGCGTTCCGCTCGCGGCGCAGGCAAGTACTCGCCGCCAACGCTCGTGGCCTCGCGACTCTACAAGAAAAGGGCGAGCCCAGTGAGCTCGGCGCGCGAGTCCTCGGCGGCCTTGCGGAGTTGCACACTTTCTTGGAGCGCCAGTGTGCAGACACTCTGCCCCAGAGCAGCGTCAACGCCTTGGGCTGATCAACCGCCCCCGTCGTCATCAAAGCGGCGTATGCACGAGACGCAGGAACGGCTCTACAAACAGCGGCGCCGTCAGAAGCATCCAGGCGATCGTCCAACCGCGCTGAAACCCTGGGCGGATCCGGTCTAGGCGAATCACGCGCTCGGCAATGACCAATCCCCCCTGCACCAAAAAGAACGCGCCCATGGCGAGGCCCCAGCTGAGGCCCAACGCCGCCCAGATGAGCCAAAAGTGGAGCAGCGCGCTGACACAAAACGCAGCCACGAGCCCGCTGACTGGGTGCCGACGCGCCGCAAAGGGGCGAAACACATGCCGCATCAACCAGCTATGCACGTTGATGTTCCAGCGCTTCGACCAGAATTCGCCAACGCTGCGGCTCAGGATCGGATGATTGTGCTGGGGAGGAATTTGCAGCCCCATGCCCCGATAGCCCGCTGTCACAAGCTGGCCCGCAGCGTCCGCGGACGCGTACACGAATACCGTGCCGCAGATCCAACGCAAGGGGTAGCGCCAAGGGGCATCGACGGATGGGACCCACAGCATGACACTGGCGAGACCGAGTGCTGCAAGGAGCCCCATGAAGACGCCGAAGGCGAAAGCTCGCGGCAGCAGTTCGGGCGCGCAGCGACGGGCAGCCCGAATGTCGAAAACCACGAACATGAGCGGGAGGCGCAATCCGAGGGGCGACGTGCGTCGTTCTGAGGCCAAATCGATCGCGCGCAGCACGATCAAGATCGTCCACAGAGCGAAAAGCCCCCGGACAAGCAAGTAGTCCCGGGGCTGGCTGAGGGGCACCAACAGTGACAGCCCGGCGAGACTCAGGACGGCCCAACGCCGCCAGGACGCTCTGCCTGATACCAGGGCAATGCAAAGCGCGATACTGATCAGCGCGAGTGCGCCGCCGAGGACAGGCCGCAGTGCATCCATGCAACCCCAGTATGGAAGCTTCGTGCCAAGGCTGTCACCTCCCGCGATATCGTAGGATTCGCACGAAGGGTCCTTGGCATCGAAGAAACTCGTCAAACCGTCAGATGCGGTCCGAGCGCGCTGCCAAAACGTCAGTCCACGTCGATGCTAACCGCCAGCGGGCGTTTTTCGATCAAGCACTTGTCGTCGGTACACACGGAGAAAGAAAAGGTGCCCCCAACGGTTGCCTTGCCTTTGCCGGCCGCCGTGAAGGGCACGCCGAGCGTAGTGGACTTTTCGCCGACGTTGGCACTGCGTATGGTTTGCGATGCGTAGGAAACCCCGGCAGGCGCATCCAAAGCCATCTTGTAGGGGTACTTCTGGTTGCACTTGAAGGGCGCCTTGCAAGAAAGCACCACAGTGGCCGTAGAGCCCTCCCCACTCCGAACGGGACTCTGCGCTTGGATCGACACCGCAAAGCCGTCACCGGATGCGGACGAACCACGCACGGTTTTCACTTTTCTCTCTGCAGCCTTCGGGGCGGCCTCGACACTCGGCGCGGACGGTTTGGGATCTGCGGCGACCGGCTTTTCCGCGGCGGCCTTCGGCGCCTCGGCGGTCTCCGCTGAGGGCGCGGGCGCAGCGCTCGCAACCGGTTCGGCCTTTTCATCAGCGACTGGAGACGGCTCGGGCTGAGGAGCGGCGGCCGACGCCACGGGTTCTGGCGCCGGCTCTATGGGTGCCTCTTTTTCGCAACCGGCGGCGAGCATCCCGACGACGCCGAAGGCGCAGCCGGACAGGAGGGAGAGTGTGTTTTTCATCGCGCTTTCGTCCTTCAGTTTAACACCTACGGCTGAAGCGGAAATCCGGTTTCCGCAACCTTTCCGGCCAAGGCCCAAAACGGCGCTGTGTTATGGGACCCGGATGCGTATCTTGGTGCTAAATTCCGGCTCGTCCTCCCTAAAAGCTCAACTGATCGACACCGCATCCAAAGAGGCGTTGTTCCGCGCGCACGTGGACCGCATCGAGGCCACAGCGGGCGCACAGGAGGCAGCCCTCACCGGCGTCCTGAACCAAGTACTCGGCAAGGGAGTGGAAGCGGTGGGACACCGAGTCGTGCACGGCGGAACCGAGTTCTCCAGCGCTGTGCTGATCACCGATGCCGTCGAGGCGGCTATCGAAAAAACCAGCGCGCTGGCGCCGCTGCACAATCCACCGAACTTGCTCGGAGTGCGAGCGGCACGCCGGGCCCTGCCCAACGTGCCGCACGTTGCCGTCTTCGACACCGCCTTCCACGCACGCATGCCGCGCCGCGCGCGCACCTACGCCATCCCAGCCGCCGTTGCCGAGGAGCACGGCGTGTATCGCTACGGCTTCCACGGCACGTCCCACGCCTACGTGGCAGACCTCGCCGCGCAGCAACTGGGACGCTCACTGCGTGATCTACGCATCCTGACGCTGCACTTGGGAAACGGCGCCAGCGCGTGCGCCGTGGAGTATGGCCACTCGACCGACACCAGCATGGGCATGACGCCGCTCGAAGGCCTGGTCATGGGAACCCGCAGCGGCGACATCGACCCCGGCGCCGTGCTGGCCCTGCTACGTGCGGGCAAGAGCGTGGAAGACGTGGACCGGCTGCTCAACAAAGAGAGCGGACTAGCGGGCCTCTCAGGCGTGAGCAACGACTTGCGTGATATCGAGCGGCGCGCTTCCGAAGGCGACGATGCGTGCCGACTCGCGATCTCCGTCTACGCACACCGCGTCAAGCGCTACATCGGCGCCCTGACCGCGGCGATGGGCGGCGTCGACGCGCTGGTCTTGACGGGCGGGATCGGGGAAAACAGCACCACGATGCGACGGCGCATCCTGCAGCGACTCGAGTTCATGGGCCTTTCCCTGGATGAAGATAAAAACACTGACGCAAGGGTCAGCGACGAATCACCGACTTTCAGCATCGGCGCCGAAAACTCCCGGGTGCATGTCTTGGTCGTCAAGACGAACGAAGAGCTCAGCATCGCCCAGCAGAGCGCCGCCGTTGTTGCGCAACAGACCAAGCCGGCCGCGCCGGGACCTATCCCCATTGCCATCAGCGCGCGCCACATCCATCTCAACCAAGAGACCTTCGAGCAGCTCTTCGGCGCAGGCAAGACCGCGACCAAACTCAGGGACATCTCACAGCCGGGCCAGTACGCCTGCGAGGAAAAGCTCACCTTGATTGGCCCCCGGGGCCGCATCGAGGGCGTGCGGATCCTTGGGCCCCTGCGCAGCAAGAACCAAATCGAGGTCTCGCGCACCGACGAATTCAAGCTCGGCGTGGACGCACCGATCCGAGACTCCGGCAAAGTTCAGGGGTCCGCACCGATCACTTTGGAGGGCCCCACGGGCACGCTACAGCTGAGCGAAGGCTTGATCTGCGCAAAGCGACACATCCACATGACGCCCACGGATGCCGAGGCATACGCAGTCGCGGACGGTGACGAGGTCGAAGTAGCGATCACCGGAGGCCCCCGGGACCTGACCTTCGGCGACGTACTTGTACGCGTCAATCCGAAGTACAAGCTGGAGATGCACATCGATACAGATGAAGCCAACGCGGCGGAGTTATCGAGCGGAGCCGCGGGCGCGCTGGTCTACACCGACGTCTCAAGGGGCCAGGCGACACTGCGCAAGCGCCGCGTCGTTAGCGGCGGCTGAACCTTCAGCGACGCTTTGCGCTAGGGCCGGCAACAGGTCGTGTAGGCCGTGGCGAAGTTCAGGGTCGCGGCGCCGCTGGGCGTGGGCGTATTGGCCACACAAGCCGCCGCGGTTGCAACGTAGGTGACGGCCGCTGGCGCCCAGGTCGACGTATCACATACGATCTTGCTGTCCTCGAGCAGGTGGGACCGAGAAATGGACCCGCTGCACCCCGTATTTGGCCACAGCCGCGCGAAGCCACACTTGCCTTTGGTGCAGACACACGCCGAACACCCGCGATTGTCGACGAAGTTCGAGTAGCTCAGCGTGCGCACGCTGTACGGGCCAGCCGGGCAAAGGTGAGTGCCGTTGCGGCCGATGCAAGCTTGCTGTGCGAACCCAGACGGAGGCTTGGTGATGCAGTCGCCGCCATTGCAGGTTCCAGTCGCCGGAGCAGCACACACCAGCGTCCGGTCTTGAAAGTCGGCCTTCGGGACTGTCTCCGACGGCTGCGCGGCACAATTCGACCCAAACGCCTGGGGCGTGATCGAATACTGATGTGGGGGTGCCACGCAGAATGGAGTGAGGGGCATGCACGTGTTGCCGGATGCCACAATGCTTTGGCATGCGGCGCCGCAGCCCGCGGTGCTGTGTATGTTGAAGGTTGCGGAGCTGGGGCAGGTCACACTGCCCCCGCACTCGCATTTGCATTGGGCGGCGGGGGCGTTGAGGGATGTGCCACCCTTGAACACTTCGGTGGTTCCGCCAGGGCAGGTCGTTGCCGCGGTGCCCCAATAGACCAGCAGCTTGTCGTCCCAGCCCGTCACTGAGGTCGGTGCACAGACCTCGGCGCCTCCACAGATCTTGCTGATCACACCGCCGCTACCTGCAGAACCGCCCAGGCCGGCCTCGACCCCTCCAGTCCCGCCGCTTCCGCCGACGTCAGCTCCGGCATCCCCCGCCGCGCCTCCCCCTCCGCTTGCGCCGGCACTGCCCGAGCCGACGCTGCCCGAGCTACCTCCGGTCGGCGCGGCGCCGGTGCCGGAACTGCCGCCCAGGGATGCGTCCGACTCCACGACGTCGAAGCGGGGCGCCGAGCACGCAACTGCCGCCAAAGCAAGTACGCTCCACCAGCCCATGGTGCAGGGTACCACGACGGTCCTCCCAAAGCCGCGGAAACGGGTAGTCTGGGTCCCATGCGGCGCTTTTGCTTAGGGCTCTACTCGGGCGTGGTGCTCGCATGTCAGCCGGTCGAGGGAGCAAGCCCAGACCAAGCGACCGTCGAGGAGCGGTCGAGTTACGGGATCCCGACGCCAGCACCCGCCGACCTCGCGGGTGAATGCGTCGATGTGGCCGAGCAGCGCGTGTGTTTCGGCGACACGCCCAAGCTCGTGCCGCGTCCCTTGCCGGAGTCGACGGATCAGAAACGGTTTCGCTGCGTAGGCCCGAGCGACGCGCGACTGTGTTTCGACCGGCGCACTCGATCTGACGCTTTCGTGTGCGAAGACGGGCGTTGCACGCAGCGTCATCCACGCCTGCCGGACAACGGAGAGTGGGAATGTGGCGACATCGCCGGCGTGGTCGCTTGTCGTGGGCACGCCCAAGCCGCCGGGACCGTGGCAGGCCCTGCGGATCCGGGCTGGACTTGCGCCCCACGCGCCAAACACCCAGGGCAGCGCGTTTGCCTGGATTTCTCGCCAGATTTGCCGCGTCAGCCGGGCCCGTGGACCTGCCATTTCGAACACACGCCGGGAGCCGCCGGGCGGGTATGTCTGCGGCGAAAAAGCGCCACAGTGGGACAAGATTGCAGTGCCAGCGGGTGTCCCGCGGGAACTCGCTGCATAGATGGGAAATGTCTGCCGCCGCGGCTGGCTACGGGCTGTTGGGGCGACCAAGACTGCGAAGCCGGGCGCTGTGTGTTGACTCGCTGCGAGGTGAGCCGGTGAACAAGTCGTGGCTTTCGTGGCTTTGGCCTCTGGCGTGCGTGCTGGGGTCGTGGGCTTGTTCAAAGAAGACCCCACCGGCGCCCCCCGAGCGAACTGTGAGCGTTGTGGTGACGACGGACGCGCCGCGGGTCGTGCGTCTGGATACCCTCGCGTGGACGCCACGGGGCATGGAACGCTTGGTGGAACGGGGACCGCATCGCGTTGAGCTGAAACTGCTGAGCGACGGCGTCAAAGACTTCGAACTGAGCGCCGAGGGTGCCTGCAAGGAGCGCCCCGTGTTGGCGAATGAGACAACGCTGAACATCAAGCTAAAGCCGCTATTCACCGTTGCCGGAGGCGAACAACTGACTCAGTTGGGGTACGACACCCCGTTTACGCTGATGGTCGATTCGGGCTGCGATGAGACCAAGCAGGGACCGATCCTGTGGCGGATCGAGCAGGGCGCGAACCTGAATCTGAACATCTCTCAGAACGGTCGGCTGGTCAGCGGTCGCACTCCAACCCTAGAGAGCCTTCACGGCGCGATCGGCGCGCCCGGGCTGCTCACCGCTTCGCCGAGAACGAGTGCACGGACGGTGCTTTCGGCAACCTGGGACAATGGAAAGCGCAAACTCACGCAAGTGTTCGTCTTGGCTGCGCAATCGCGACAGTCGGGGCTGCCGAGCCTTGCCCGCGGACACCGAGTTTGGCTTGCCGGCGCGTGGAAGGTTGCCGAGCGTCCTAAAGGCTCCCGCGCCGAATCGACCGCCGTCGACGACGCCTACTCGGCGCTGCTACCGGATGCCCTCGGGCGCTGGCTGCTGAAGGGCCCGAACAACAAAAGCCTGGAGCTGAATGTGGGAGTGCATGGCGAAGGCCCGCTGGACTGCGGTCGCGCCGAGTGCCACCGAGAAATCGCTCAGCACGCCCTCAAGAGCCCCATGACGACTGTCTTCCAGCGCGGCATCACGGCAAAACTGGGAAGCTACAACACCGCGTGTGTGTCGGGCTGTCACACCACGGGGGAGCTCGGCGTCGATGATGGGGGATACGACTCCGTACTTGGGAGCTTCGGACTCCACGCCACACGGCCCCAAGGACCAGATGCGTTCCATCAGTTGCCGCGAGACTTGCGACGAGTCAGCGGCGTGACCTGCACCGGCTGCCACGGCCCCGGAGCCATCCCGGCCCCAACTGCCGCCTGGGCCATCCTGCGCAGCGATGTGTGCGCGACCTGCCACGATTTTCCGCCGCGTTACGAGCATGTCGTGCGCTACGCGACGACGCGCATGGCTCGGACTCCGTCGCAACCCGCCCTCCGACGTGCGCCCTGCAACGGTTGCCATACGACGTCGGGCTTTCTGACCCGCATCGGCGCGTCTTCAAAAGAGCGCACGGCACCTGACGAATTCCAGCACGGCCTGTCCTGTCAGACCTGTCACGCCGCGCATGCCGCAGAGACCGACAAACACCTCTTGCGTCGCCCGAAGCTTCCCGATGGCTTCCCCAGCGTGAAGTCCGACACGCCAGGCCTCCGCCTGTGCGCATCGTGTCACAGTGCGGAAGCCTCCGGTTCGGGCCAGGCGACCCTGCTGTACGCGTCGACGGACAAAGCCGCAGCCCCGCACTCCGACCTAAGCTGCACGGATTGCCACGGCGCGCGAGAATCTGAACCGCGGGGAGCAAGTCACGATTTCGTGGTTCGCACGAGCGTCTGCCTGCGCTGTCACGAACCGCCCGCGATCGAAAAGCACACGGACAAGGGCCGCATCGCCGACCGCGCAGCGGCCTTGTGGAAGAAACGCGTTCGTCTGCCACTGCCCACGTCCCAGCGTCCCGCCCACGCATTGGCGATCAGTGAGGAAGCACGGCTACTGGGTCTGATCCTCGATGACCGCGGCGCTGCCGCCCACAACGCCCCCTACGCGCGGGCGTTGCTCGACGCGCTGGAAAACGGGGTGCCCTTTCCCTGAGGGCGCGGGCGTGAGAGCGGGCGCGGGCGTGAGAGTGGGCGCAGGCGCGAGAGCGGGCGCGAGAGTGGGCGCGGGAGGCGCAGCGCAAAGGAATTTGTACATTCTTGACCCCCGCGACGCCTTCAGGGGCCGCGAAGGTCCGGGGCTACCACATCTCGAGTTCGGGCTCGTCGCTCCAGCGCGGTGGCGGTGGGATGATCAGGTCGCTGCCCCGCGAGGACGCCGGAGGGCCAAGCTCGTCGAGCCAGGTGTCGCGGCTCTCGTCGGGAAGGGGGATGGAGCAAGTAACGGTTTGGTCACTGTTCTGCATAACGATCGGTCACCACTGCAAGCACCCTGCCAACAACAAAACCGCGTCAACCAGGCCCCCGTGGGGGGAGTCCGTCAAGGCTTTGGCGCCCTTCTGGACACCGCCTGGCGCGATGCTCACGACGGGCAAGCGCGCCCCCGGTTCAGCTCGCACTGGCAACCTGTTGCCAACGTGCTGACAGCACCACGCCGAGCGCCTCGAGGAGGCTTTCGGCATCGTCCATGGCGCAGAACGCATCGTGGAGGTTCTGAAAAGCCTTGCGTCCACGCTTGCGTCGACGCAGCCGCTGCTCCGCCTCGCGCTGCAGGCCGTCGAGACTCAGCCACTGCATGCCGTGGCGTGGAAGCCACAGGGTCGCATTCGGTGCCACCATCCGGCTGCCGCTGTAGTACCAGCCCCGGCAAGACAGTTCGTTCGTTAGTTGCGTCAGCTCTTCCCTCTGCATCATCGCGGTCTCCTTTTTGCGGCTCGCGTGCGGTTCTGCATCAGTAGGAGCAAGAGGTGGGCCAGGCACAAAACGAGCGAAAAACGCGACAAGCACGCCCGCGGCGCGCCATTCTGACGAGCCCGCGGCACGTGGTGTGGCGCGCTGATGACAGTTTGACAGCCGCTATTTGCGAGGGCCCTTGCAGCAGCGGAAGCCCGTCTGCATGCCCGCGTAGATCTCACTGTGATTGTCCGTGGCCGCACGGCAGCGGTTGCGGCCGATCAACCACCAACCCCCACGCAGAATCGAGCGCTTCGGCGTCTTGCGATTGTAGCGCGTCGTCCACTCGTCAACGTTTCCCACCAGGTTGAATACGCCAAAGGGGCTCTTGCACTGCGGCAGTGCGTCGTTCGCCACGCGTCGATCGATGAACACATCGGGAGCGGTCACCAATTGTTCTTCGGGAAAGTCGTGATTGCACTTCTTGCCGTCCCGCACAAATCCGTATGGATAGGGCACCGCCGCTTCGCCCTCGCAGGCGAACTCCCACTCGTCCTCAAAGCAAAGCCGCTTTTCCATCTTGGAGCAGAGGTTCTGCGCCTCAGTCCAATTCACGTGAGTCAGCGGAAAGCGGTAGCCCTTGGGCTGAAATTCGTAGCGATCGATGCAGAAGTTCATTTTGCGCTTGGGACCGCTGCATTCGACGGGCTCAGCGAACTCGGCGCACGCGATCTTCTGACCGGCTGACAGCCGGGGTAGCCAGCGCTTGCAGCGCTGCTCGGGGATCGCACAACGCACCCCCGACGCCTGCACCATGTCAACGGGGCATGCGGCGTCTTTGGGCTCATAAGCCGGGGGCCGGACGTCCGGAAGCTTGCCCGTCGCCCGCAAGAACCCCCGCATACCGGGAGGATCCCGGTCTTCGGCTGTTGGCTGCCAGTCAGCGACGCCAGCCGGTCCTTTGGCATCCGGGTTCACGGCGGCAAGTGCGGCGCGGTCCGGCTTCTTGCAACAGCGAAAGCCCGTCGCGAAGTCGTGATACTCGGGCCCGTGCGCGGAAGTAACGTAGGCGCAACCCTTTCCGTTGGTCGTTTCGTCCAAGTAGAAGCCCCCCATAGCCAAGGGGCGCACGTAGGTGCTGCGCGTCCATTCTAGGAGGTTGCCGACAAGATCATGCACTCCCTCAGGCGAGACGCAGTCGGAAAACTCGCCTGTCTTCGCCACGGTGTCGTCCAACTGGTTCAGGCGCGGGTTGTTTAGCGACACACTGTCCGTGACGTGCTTGCCGAAAACCCGCGTCACAGGGTGCTCCTTACGCGCGGTGTTGCACACGCCGCGCTTTTGCTTCGCACCGTAAGGGTACGCGCGCTTGGCTGGTGACCTGCCTTCGCATGCCCAAAGCCACTCTTCGGTGGTGCACAGGTGCTTGTCCGCTCGCTTGCAGGCCGCCTGTGCTTCGTCGGCAGCGATGTAGGCTTGAGGCACTGCGCCGCTCCGGCTGACCGCGCGCACTTTCTTGGCTCCCACCGAATGGTAGGGAGAGTGCGGTTGCGCCTGCTCGTCCACTAGGCTGGCTTCCCAACGGTCCACACACACGCGATCCTGGACGAGCGCCATTTCCGAAGGGCAGGCCGTGGGCGGCTGGGGCTGCGGCGCCGCGCTGGCCGAGGGGGCCGCAGCGGAAACGGCCAAGGTCACCGGAGCGGCAGAGGACTCCGCGCTTGGAGGCGGCCCGGGACTCGGCTGGCTGCGCTGGGACTTCTGGCACGCAAGCGCCCCCACGCACGCAAGCAGCGTCCAACTCACGAGCACGGGTCGCACCCAGCCACCATACCCAGCAGGCGCGGCCAGTGAAAAAAACCGGCGGAGTCAGTCGCTCGCCGCAAAGCCCCAGGGAGCGCCGTCGCCGCAGCGATGCAGGCGTGGGCGGGCAAATATGCCCCAAGCGGTGCCTGGGGCCGCTTCCCCGCGCGCCAGGAATCTGAGCTGCACGTTCCGGCCCCACCATTCCTCTAGAGCCACGTCTTCGAAGTGCAGCTCCGCCTCCGCACCCGCCGGGGACCCGCGGATGAGGGGCACATACTGGCCAGCTTCCAGCACCCCGAGTTCCAGATCCAAGCGCGGCGTCGTCGACGGCGTTTCCGTACTCAGATCCAACGCCAAGCAACTTCCTACGGGCACGCGCAGCGACAAGCGCGCATCGTTCGGCGGCCCCCCGTAGCCAGCGGGTTCGAGCTGTAGCCTGTCACCCGATACCTTCGCCTGCCCGCGCAGCACGTCGAGCTGTTCGTCCTGTAGCGCCTGCACCACGCTGAACATCGACGAACAGGGTGCCACGCGCGGCCGAAGGAATGCAGCGCCGGGCGAAGGCAGATTGCCCGCGCGCGCAGTCCCAAAACGCAGCAAGATGGATCGCCCCGCGTAGTTGCCCACGGGGAGCTCGAAGGGCCGCGGAGCGTGGCCCGGTAACGCCTGCCAATGAATGAGACGGGGGCGCTCGAAGCCGTCGACCGCATGCACCTCGAAAACCGCTGCGCCACTAGTCGCTGGGACGCCAACCTCTCCGTACAAGCAGCTGTCTTCGCAAGGAACGACCGCTACAAACGTCTCAGCCAGCGCAGTTCGCGCGGGATTGGGTGGCAGGAGCACCCGCGTGCCTTCGACCCGAACGGTCACCGCGCGACTCAGGGCTTCGCCGCGGGAAACCGCCTGGGCAAGCTCGGCAGTCGCCCGGCAAACTCCCGGACTCCGCGCGCGGCTCGGCGCAATCCCTTCACTCAGTCCCAGGATGCGCAGGTGAGCCGTTTCCGGCGAGAGCCAACGACCACGCAGCGAGAGCACCAAGCGATCGGCCTGCGCGCGCAGCTCCGGCGTCGACGGTGAGTGCCCGAAGGCCGCCCGCCACTCTGCGGCTTCTGGATGCACCGGCAACCATGCGCGCGCCTCCCGATTGAACGCCAGCGCCGCAACCTGAGTCGCCGGGGCGATGGGGCGATCCCCGGCAAAGAACTGAGCTTCTAGCCATGGCGCGCCGCCAAGCAGGACGCGCAACTCCGAGACGCGCAGTTCGTAATGCAGTTGGATGGCACTAGTGGGAGCAACCGGGCGCGGGAGCGCAATGCTCCATTGTCCGGGAATGGCAATGGGCTGCTCCGCGGCGGGCACGTGCAATGGCAAACGTTGCAGAGTCGAATGTGCCAGGGCCTCGGCGGCGATCAAATTGGGCCCGATCAGATACAAGGGGCGTGTGCGTGTGAGCCACTCTGGATCGAACGCCGCTCCGCGCTGGTGTTCGGGCAGATCGAAGGAGCGCGCCTCGGTAATCGCGAGGGGACAGCTATTCGCGGTCTTGCTCAGGCTCTGGGATAGTGAATCGGCGTCCTCGGGCGACCAGCGTAGGGAAGCTCGCGACCCGCCGGGAACGCCGCTGAGCGCGTGCGCCGCCAGCAATCGTTCGGGCAAGATCACGCAGCTCAAGTCGGGGCGCTCGGCAAGCACGCGCAACACCCGGGAGAAGTCGCTTTCGTAGTGCGGCTCCCGGGGCTGCCCACGTTCCATGGCGCGAAGCCCCACGCCCCTGCCCCATTGGCCGTAATCCCAAGCGTTCATCCGGCCGCGGTCGAGGGGCAACCACACGCCCAAGCAACCCAGCACAACCACAGCAGCTCCGATGCGCGCAACCTTTCGCGGGCGCACGCTTACCGCCACGAACAAGAGCGCACCCAGGGCCGGCAGCATGGCCGCCCACAGGTGCTCCGGGTCGCTGCGCACGAGGCCCCGCGCCATGGGAATCAGTGCGACCAAAAGCAACACGGACAGCCGCGGCTGCCGACTTCGCCACAGCGACGTTGCTACGACGAGCTGCATAACAAGGACCAGTCCGAGGCCGAGGAACCAATATGCCTCGGGGTCACGCACGAGGCTTGCGCTGTACCCTCGCAGCTGTAGCCCCGCGCCATAGATCAGCTGGTCCGCGGAGAAGCCCAACCCCCACAGCGCAGTCGTCGCAACCGCGCCGACGCCCAAGAGCGCCGGCCCCGTGCGCCTGAGATGTCCTAGCCACGCCGAACGAGGCAGCGCCGCGATGGAAAGCGCGAACGTAGCCACAATCGACGCCAGGGCGATCAACGCCGAGTCCAAGCTGAGCAGGCACGCCAATAGCGCCAGGAGTGCCGTCGCCACGGCTCTCCCTGCGCCCGCGCTCCGCCTGGGCATTAGCAGCACGATCAGCGCCAGGGACAGGACCGCACGAAACGACCGCACGTCGTCGTGCAAGCTTGCGATTCCAAATACCAAGATGAAGAAAGCACGTGCGCGGGGCTGTCTGGACGCCTCATGGGCAAGCACGAAGACGAGCAGCAAAGACAAGACCGGAAAGACGAAATGCAGCCAAGCAACGAAACGCGGGGCATCGACCTTGCCAGCGCTTGAGCCCACGCTTGCAATCAACTGCCACGCTGGTCCAATTGGAAATACGAAGTCCCGCCCCACCCACTGCCCTCGGAGCGCGCGAAACGGCAACACAAACTCCCAGCCGTAGTCGAAGGCCCGCTGATCGAGTGCCCGATGGTCAAAGCAGAGCAGATAGCCCCTGGCGTTCAACACGATCGCGAGGAAAAGACCGAAGAGCGTCGCCCACTCTAGCCAACTTCTCGTGAGCTTCACCGGCTGCACCGTACCAGCGCGGGGTCGACGACCACTAAGCGACCACGCCCAGAACGCCTGACGAAATCGAATCGCAGTTCGACCACGCGTTCGCGAAAACCGCCGAGGGGCACAGGCCCGAAAGGTTGAAACGACGTCAACTCACCGAGCGTGGTGCGCAGGAGCCGCTGATCGACACCGTCCGCAACGAGCCCCACCCGCACATCGTAGCTGGGCCATTCCGACTCTGTGCTTTCGAGCATGAACGTGGCTTGCAAACAAGTGTCGTAGCGGGGCGCAATGCGCGCGTGCACTCGTGCATCGTCAGCGAGCGACCACTGGGACGCCTCGGCGGTGATCTTTCCCGCCACAGCACGGGCATGCGCCGGTAGGTCCAAAGGACCTATCCGCAGGCAGGGCAGCAAGCGCGGACTACGCACTCGCACGTCGGTATGCCGAGTTGCGCCAGATGCGGGCGCAATGCGTAGCCATTCGTGCTTTCCGGTCAGAGGAACCCACAGCGGCCTCGGCGGCTCTGCCGGACCCAGGACTTCGTCAAAGAAGCGCGCTCGCTCGACCCCGGAGATGCGGTGCGTTTCGACTCTCAATGGCAGGGAGGAGGCGAAGCGTTCCTTTGCGGACAGCTCAGCGACAAAGCAACGGTTGTGGCAACCGCTGAGCTCGAAGTACGCCTCTGCGGGGGCTTCGCCGGGCTTGCCCGGGCGAAAGAGGGTGCCCCCGTCAGTGGACCGCAAGACGGTGCCCCGCGCAATCGGCACCGGCACGGCGGCGCAGCTTTCGGCGTCGGCGTCAGACGCTTGAAGCGGAGGCTCTTGACTCCGCGAAAGCCGCGTCAGTGCGTGGACGCGTAGCTGTGCTTTCGGATCGCTGAAAGCCCCCCGCGGAGTGAGGGCAAAGCTCAGGGCCGTCGCCTGCCGCCGTGCGCCACCCGTGTCCCCGATCATCCAGAGCCGCTCGGTAAACTCGGCATCTGGGGCTAGATAAGCCACGGACCGCTCGTTCACCGACATGTCGTAGAGATACGTGTACTCGCTGAGCGGACCGGAATCGTCCTCGAAGCGGTACATCAGCCCGGGAGCGAATCCCAGGCGCGCGCGCAATGCGCCTGTGCTGAGCGTGTACTCGACACGCACGATGTCGCCCGATTGCACCGCCTCGTCGAAGGGCACGCGCACGGACCCATGCGTGGACAGCTCGTGGGGCGCGTCGAGACCTGGCGATGCCATTGCCGCACTCCGTGGAAGCGCGGGGGCACTGCGCAGCGCCATCGCGACGGTCGCGGGCCCCAGGTGCCGTTCAAAGGCGTACAGTTCCGCGACGGTCAAGAAGTCTTCACCGAGATACCAACTCGTCCCTGGATGATCAAAGCTGGCAAGCTGCCGCACGAACCGCGGACAGCTTTCGGCTCGGATGTCTCGCGCAAGTTTCCGTTGCAGCTCTGCGTTCCAGCGCAGCGCGAGGGAAGTCGGGCCCGTCACATTGGCCAGAGCATGCGCCGCCGTCATCCGGGCTGGCAATCCGATGCAGGGGGCGTCTCTTTGAGTCCTGGCGTATTGCGTGACGCGAGCAAGGTCCGTATCGAATTTCGGATCTGCGCCGTGCCCGGCGCGTGCCCAGGCGTAATCCCTAAACACCTGGGGGGAAAACCACGAATCCGGTCGAGCAACGAACCACCCGGCCACAAGGGTCGCGCCCACGAAAACGGAAAACGACCTGTGAAACCCATTTTCGCCGGCCTGCGCCCCCCAACTGAGCAACAGCACCACCGTGGGCAAGAGTCCGAGTGCGAGGTGACCTGGGTCCGGTTGGATCACAGCGAAGGCGGCAACGGGCAGCGCGCCCGCGAGCCAAAGCCCCGCCCTAGACGCTCCGCGACGACGATCAGCCACCGCCGCATGTAGGAGCAAGAAGAGCGCAGCCGCGACCACGACCACACATATTCCCGGCAGAGCACCTTTGGCCGCATAGCCAAGATTGACGGCGTAGCTACGCCCGAAGGTCGTTTGCGTGGCCAGCCAGCGCACTGGGTTCGCCCCCAATGCCACAGCGGCGAGCGCCGAAAGCAAGAGCGCCACGACCAGTGCGATGCCAAACCCCTTCAAACGCCGAAGTGGGGGTGCGGCGCTCTGCCGCCGGAAGCGCAGCGCGGCACTTTCCCAGACCAACATGCCAGCGATGGACGCCAGTGCCAGCACGGCTCGGTCGACGGAGAGCAGTCCTGCCAAGATGCACAGACTCGCGGCGAGCCAACTGCGCTTGGCCACCTGAGACAGCGGTCCGTCCGTACGGATCCCCGCATACGCCAGCACACACCCCAGGGACGCAAGTCCGCGGATGCTCGCAACGCCGGCCGCGCTCGTCCAAATCAACGCGACACTGCCGAGCACGACGCGCCCGGCGAGGGACGCAGAGCTAGAGCGAAACAGGAGCCCAACCGCGAGCAAGGCCAGGGCGGAGGCAAACAGCTCTAGCCCCCCGATGACACCGACCGCGCCACCGAAAGCACGCCACGCGCCGTAGCCCAGGAGTTGCCATGCGGGCCCCATCGGAAACTGAAAGTCCCGTCCGCTCCATTGCCCCAAGGAAGCGCGCCAGGGCAGCTCAAGCTGCCAGGAGAAATCCGTCAGGTTCGTCTCGAGCAGACGAAAGCCGAAGTACAGCCTGGACACCTCGAAGCTGGCATAAACCGCCGCCAAGAAATACAGCAGCGTCAGCAGCAAAAGCCCACGCTCCGCGACCTGCCACGAACGTGCGCGTGGCGAGTCCCTCGGCTGGGCTGAGTCCCGCTCCTCCATTTTCGGACAATTGTATCCTGCTTCACGCAAAGGTGTCGCAAGCTCGACCCGATGCGGCCCCCTTCCGCCATGAACGCCAGCCTCGGCTACGGAATCGCCTTCGGAGCGCGACATGTGGCCGCACTCGCGACGGTGGCATTGCTGACAAGGACCGTGTCTGCGGAGCTCTTCGGTCTGTACGTGTTGCTGCGCATCGGGCTGTCCTTCGCCAACGTGCTCACCGACCTGGGCGCAAGTACCGCGCAGATCCGCCTTGTGGCGGACGCCACCGCCAGTCTCCGGCGACAGTTGGTCGGTAGTTACCTCACCTGGAGAGCCAGCGCCGCGCTCGTGCTAGCTCTTATGACGGCCGCCGCCGTCGCGGTGTGGGCCCCGCAGCAGCTAGGTGGAGAACTGATCGCGCCTGGCGTCGCGGCGTATGCAACGTGGATCCTATCGGACGCGACGGGTCACAGCCTGCGCGCCTTCGAACGCCACCGCCGCAACATCGCCGGGATCCTCGCCGGCATGCTCGCCCAGCTTCCCGCGCTCATCTGGTTGGTCGTGCTCGAAAACGGTGGGCTCTCGGGAGTGCTTTGGTCCTTCGCAATCGCGGATGCGGTCACGCTGTCAGTCGCCGTCTCCGGGCTATCCGGCTGTGTGGGTGCGCCGCGGATCGCCAGCGCCTGGAACCTACTTCGGTTTGGCGCTCCGACCAGCGTACCGCGACTGGTGCGTGCCGTCGCGGCGCTAGATCGCCATCTCATCTCGGCAACGCTCGGCGTGGCGCACGCCGCTCTGTATCAGGTCGGCGCACAGACTTCGGCGGCAGTGGCCTGGTTCGAGTTCTCGGTCCTAAACAGCGCGGAACCGCGCAGCTACGCCGTAGGCGACGACGGAGCTTGGCTCAGCCGGCTGACCGCTGGTTTCGCGTTCGTGGTGCTTTGCGTCTCGGCAAGCCTGACCTTGCTGTCCCGCGAACTGGTTACGATTGTGGCGTCTACTCGCTACGCAAATGCCTTTGTTCTGGTTGGGCCGCTGCTCATCGCAGCGGTGCAGCATGCGGTTGGCTCCTTGGTCAACCTCCGCGCGTCGCGCGCCTACGCCCCGCGGGTGTGGGCCTACAGCGGCGGGCTTGATCTCGTCCTGTCTTTCTCGTTGATGGCGGCAGTACTACCGCTGTACGGCGCCGAGGGGGCCGCATGGGCGCGCTGCTTCGGCGCAAGCGGCGCCCTCTGCCTCTCCCTCGCGCTGACGAGGCGCCAGCTACCTGCAGCGCTGCCCGTTTGGCGGCTGGGACTCGGCGTGCCCCTGTTGCTGCTTGGGGCTCAAGCTATCAGCCTTTTCGTCACGGGCATCGGCCCACGCGCTCTGGTTGCCGCCTCGTGTCTGAGCGCGCTACTTGCGTTCACGCGGGCTCAGCGGCGCCGCTCCAAGAACATATGACGCGAGGCAAATCGGGGCTCCCGCGGACCAAAATGCCGGATCTCGAATCCGGCGGGCAGGCTGGACTCGCCGTGCTCCGCGACAAGCGCTCCTAGCCCGACAGGTTCTCGCACCACGACGCGCACATGCTGCGGCGCGGTTCGGGCAATCTGGGCCAGCACACCGGCCTTGTTTTCCACAAGATTGGCGACGTAGACGAAATCCCATGCGGCGTAGTCGAAGTCGGAGCCATCGCGACGCAACAGCGCTACACGCTCGGCGTAGCCGCTCAAGAGCGTAGCGGCGGCGCGCACTGCCTCCGAACGGACATCCAGTCCCAAGACGCGGGTCACCCGCGTACGTTCCAAGACTTGCAGCAGCGTGGCCGGCAGCGGCCCGCATCCCACCATGACGAAATTGGAGACGCCCTCAAAGCTCTCGCGCACGAACAGGTCCTGCACGCGCGTATACGTACGCCGCGCAAATCCGTCATCCTCATCTACCAAGTGCCGCTTCGACTGCGCCAGCCGCTGCGCGTCCTGCTCTTCGCGAGCCGAAACCCAGCGGCGGTAGGCTTTGCCAACCGCGGCCGCAACTTGACCCACCTCCGACGACGCGAGCAGCGACGCGGCCTCGTGGTCGGAGACTGTTTCGAACAACTGACTCAGCGCGAGCAGCGACGCTTCCGATTCACTGCGCACCACGTTCTGCAGCAGCAGGGCGACCTGATGCGTCCGGTCGCTCATGGGTGCGCACCGCGACGCTGGCGACGAACCCAGTGCCGCAGTTGGTCGCGAAACAGGGCGTGGTCGACGTCCTTGAGCGCATCCTCCAAGTGGCCCTGCATGCGTCGGGGCATGTCGCGTACGACGCGCCACAAAACAGCCCGCGCCAGTGCTTCATGCCCCCGGCGGTACAGCTCTGGGATGAGGTCCGCGTAGAACACGACCACGCCGCCGGAAATCGGCAGCCCGGCCAAATCCTCCGGCGCGATATCAGACGACGCGAAGGGCCCCTCAGCGCGCAACGCACCCAGCACCAATAGCTCCAACTTGACCCGAATGCACTTTTCGCAAGCGCCGCAGTTGAGTCGCTCCGCTGGGGCTCGAGGACACACGCGCAGCCGACTCAAGTCCGCGCCCCAGGACTGCAGGGCGCGCAGCTTGTCCAAGCGCGAGTAGCGTTCCCCTTGATGATGCACACGCAACCGAAAACTCGAGAGCTTGGGGTCCACGGCCGGGTGCGTGCCGTAGGGGCTCAGATTAGGGATGTCAGCACTCGATGCGAGCAGCACGTCGGAGTAACGACTCCCGAAGGCGTGGGCCGCCGCGGAGAGCATCGCGCCCTGGAACACGTCTCCCCAAAAAGTGCCATCGGCGTCGAGCTCGCGCAGGTTGGACAGCACGGGCACGAGTTGCACGCCCAGGGCCTCTGCCGGAGGCTGGAGCTGGCGCAGCGCGAGACCAAAGGCTGCTTCGGCCTCGGGGCGCTCGACGCGGATCTCGAACCCGAGCATCACCAGCCCGTCGCGAATGCGGCCGGCGTGGTGCGCGGGCAGCTGACGGTGGTTTTCGTACAGCGCATGCAGCGAGTCGACGCCGCCGGAAAAGAATGCGGCTGTCCTCGGCTCAGACGCGCCACCCTGCACGTCCCCGTTTGCCTCGATCACGAGCTCGCGGCTCGCGGCATAAAACCAACGGTCATAGTAGGCACAGACCGCGTCCAGATTGCTCCTGAGCCAAGGGCACGTCGGCGCCTCGATAGCGATACGCCGCTCACGGTACTTCAGCGCCGGCAGCAGGCAGCCGATTAGGAACGCATTGCCGTCCTCCGCCAACTGATCCCCCAGGGGCGCATGGGTCGCGAAATGCACACGAAGCGCTGGGCGATCACAATCCTCCCAGGTCACGAGCCCGCTAATAGCCGGCTGCCCGAGATACGTTCCCTTCTCAATCCCCTTGACCAGCACGTGCGCCCCGGGGCGGATCCAATACACAGAACCGACGGGTTGCCCAGCATGGATCCATGCTGGCGCTCGGCGGCAGGGTCAGGTCCAGCTGAAGACGCAGGGTCAGCTCGGCCTCAACGGTCAGGTGCGCGTAGTCCGCTTCAGCGTGGGACCACCCGAGGCAGTATTCGATGATGACGACGCAAGCGTGGCGTGAAAGCTGCACCAGCCGTGCCCACTCGGACGACTCACAGCCAGGTGTAAAGTGCCGCAGCGCAAGCCCCAGCAAGACGAGCCCGTAGTCGCCAGGCGGCGGCGAAAGGGCCACATCCTGGAAACGTTGTGGCAAATGTCGGACCTGGCACGGCCTGCCGTTCCAGCTGTCCGTTTCGAATGCGTCGACCTCGGGATCGACCACGGTAACGCTCGCGTGCTCGCCAACTAGGTACTTGGTGATCGGGACTTTGTAGCCGCCGATCTCGATCACGTGGGCACAGGCGCGCACGTGCTCAGCTGCCAAGGCATGCCGACGCCTCGCTTCGGCAGTGAGCAAGTAGGCCATGCTCAGATCCGATTCCGGACCGTACCGCTCCCAAGGTGGACTCGCCTTTGTCGAAGCCGTCATGACGCCACGTGGCGACACACATCCAGCGTGGTCACGATGCCAACCAGCTTTTTCTTCTCGTCTAAGACCAGCACGCGATGGATAGACCGCTCCGACATCACAGCAGCCGCTTGCTGGAGGCTCGCAGTCGGGGCCAACGCAACCACTTTCTTGTTCATCAAAGAACTGACAGGCAGTTCGTCGCGATCCACGGGCTCCTTCTTGCGGATCAACCTGAGCAGGGCGCTGGCATCGTAGAAGCTGTTTTCCGCCTCAGGGTCGTCTTCGTGTTGTGCCGCCCACAACGCGTCCGTCATGGAAAACACGCCCACGATCTTGCCCGCCGCGTCCTCCACGGGCAGACCCAGCACCCCCGTCTCCAGCATGAGCTGCACTGCGTCTCGCACAGCTAGGGTCGACGCGATGCACCGAACCCGCGTGGTCATGATCTCAGCGACTGGAGTGGAGAGCGTGCTCATGGTCCGATCTTTCCGTTTGGCCGAAGGTGAATTTGGCCGAGGGGCAAAACCTTCCTCTACAATAGCACCATCATGCGTCGGCAACTCGCTGCAGGGTTCGCAATCGCTGCGCTCGGACTGGGGCTACTCGGCGTCCGCAGTCTCGCCGCCGCGCCCGCCGCCACCGCCACACCTGACGGCTCGTCCCAGCCGCGCCTTCCGCGCGCGCGTGCGCGGGCCGAAGGTCGCAAGCTGGCGCCACGCAAACCTTGCCCGCCGGACATGGTATCCGTCCGCGGCAACTATTGCGTGGACCGTTTCGAGGCAGCGCTGCTTGACCCAAAGACCCGCACCCTCGCTTCGCCCTACTATTCCGCGAACCCATTGCTCGCCCAACGGGACGCCGCGCACTGGGAAAAGCAGCGCAAGCGCACAGGGCCGCATCCCATGCGCGACCTGGCGCTACCGCCGCTGCCCTCTGCTCAGACAAGCCAGAGCTTCGCTCCCATGGCCGTCTCCCGCGCAGGGGTCCTGCCAGCGGCCTATGTGGACCTCTCCGTTGCGCGCAAAGCTTGCGCAGCGGCCAGCAAGCGTCTGTGCGCCCACACCGAGTGGCTCCGGGCTTGCCGCGGAAACGCGGCCACGCGCCAGCCCTACGGCGACAAGTACGCCCCCGGGCGCTGCAACGTGAGTCGTGGTTTGCACCCAGCGAGTGTGCTGCATTCCCCCGGTGAATTCGGCGGCACCGACCCCCGGCTCAACACCATCTTGGATCACGGCTTCGACTTGCTGCTGCGCACGGGGAGTTTGCAGGACTGTGCCAGCCGTTGGGGGCAGGACGCGATCTTCGACATGGTCGGGAATCTGGACGAATGGATCGATGATCCCCGGGGCACCTTCCTCGGTGGATTCTACGCGCGCGACATGCCCTGGGGCTGCGACGCACGCATCGACATCCACTCTGCAGATTATTACGACTACAGCACCGGATTTCGCTGCTGCAAAGACGCCGCGAGGTAGACGCGCCCTCGATCAGGCCGGAAGGTGAAACGGTCCGGTGACTTCGTAGGTGAAGCCAGCGCTGCTCGTGCCACGCTGGGAGCTGAAGTACAGGCGCGTGCCCGACGGATCGAAGGCGGGCCCGGTGATCTCCGACTTGTCTTGGCCCTCTATCTGCACCAATGGTTTCAGCGAGCCATCCGTCATGATGGCAACGATCTGCATGTCTCCACCGTCTTCGGCCACAAGAATGTCACCGCAGCAGGTACCGGTGAGATTGTCCACGCCGGTGAGGATGGGATCGGCAATCGTGGCTGCGTCGTACAGGACATCAAGGGTCTGGGTTTCTAGATGTAGCGCCCAGACGCGATCGTCACCTTTGGTCGAAAAGTACACCACGCCGTCGAAGTAAAAGAGGCCCTCGCCCCCGTCAAAAGCCGTGCTTTCCGCAACTTGCTCCCGAGTCGGCAGTTTGCCGGTGTATTGCGGCTCCGGCACCGGGTGCCAGATCACACTGCCGTCTGGTTTCTGCTCAAGGACCTCCAGCACACCCGCATTGAGATCCGCACGGCCACCCACATTCGGCGACTTCGGAGTGAATCGGTACAGCCGACCATCAGACTCATCTTCGGTGAGATAGAGCATGTTTGTTGCTGGATCGACGGCTACGGCTTCGTGCTTGAAGACACCGAGAGCCAAATACACCTTCGCTTCGTTCTTTCCGGTCGGATCACACTCATAGACCTTGCCCAAGCCAACTTCTTCGCAGGAGAGCCAGGTGCCCCAGGGCGTCTTGCCCCCCGCACAGTTGACGTTCGTGTTCTGCAGGATCGGATACGCATCAATCAGCGCAGCGTCCCTATCGAACCGGAGCGCACCGACGCCACCTGTAAAGGGAAACTCAGAGTTGGAAACATAGATCCAACCCCCGTCTTCGGTGGCATAAGTCGCCCCGCCGTCGGGGAATTGGTGCCATAGGTACTCCTTGTCCGCGAGGGGCTTCTCTCCAGTGGTCGCGAGCTTGCGTACGGAAAACCCTTCGGGGAGTCGAACGCCGTCGGCGTCCGCGGGTTGCAACGGTCCGATCGCGCTTAGATTGGACACCAGCTTTGGGGGCTCCGGCATCTTCGGGGGCGCCTTCTCGCTGTCCTCGCTGCTGCAGGCAACCAATGCGGGCTTGGCCATGATGGCCGCCAAGCCAGCGAGGCCATTCTTCAAGAATCGACGACGTGCCTGGGGTGGGGCGAACGGGATGTACGGTTTCACGCCGCAGACTTTGCCACGAAGTGAAGGGTTTCGCACTGAGGACTCACATCAAGTAGCGGCCCGCGCGCATGACGGCGTTTCCGTCTATGTCCAAATCGGCGCCGCTGGCCGTCAGAACCAGCTGACCCGCGGAGTCCCAATCCGCGCCAGTCAATTCCGGTAGTGTCATTCCCAACGCCAGGTGCAGCCCGGGCAAGGTTTGGTCCACGATGAGCGTGCCGCTCGGCTCGCTCAGCCCAATGTTGGTGCCAAAACTGACGAGCCCGACGCGATCGTGATTCGCCCCCCCGCGCAGATATTCCTCCACCGCCTGGCGCACTCTTGAGTCCGCCGAGTTGGCCGAAGTCGTGCGCGTGCCGTCAAACTGAAGGGTGAGCGGCGAGGAGTCGAGTAGCATTCCCTCGAGGCCGGGGATGCCGGTGATCGATGCGTTCACGACGAATCTGCCATGCACCGACTTGGGCGCGGTGAGCAGTTCCCCGGCAGGAAGATTGAGCCAGCGCCCCTGCCGAATAATGCCGCTGTTTTCTACCCAGCGGTGCCCGGGCGAAAGGCGCACGATGAGGTCCGATCCCGCGGCGCTCGTCAAGCGTATCTCCGAGTCTGGACGCAGGCGAGCGCGTAGTTGTCGTGCAGTGTCGGCGATGCGATGCGGGTCAACCGCCAACCCTGCGACCATGGTGCGCGGAGTCACTCCCAGCATATGCGCGTGCCGGATGTCATGTTTCTTCGCGAGCTCGACCACATGCCGTCGCAGCGCAACTTCGTCACTTCCAGCCCGTGCAATGAAAACACTGGCTTGCGCGTCGGCCATGGCCTCCGCCACCGGCGGAGGAAGCTGGACCAAGGGGGGAGGCGCGTGGTCGTCCAGGTTGAATACCTGTGCTTTCGCCTTCAGCCACGACGCCGCTTCCTCGATGGCCGCGGCCAGGGGCGCTCGCTCCGTGTCACAGATCACGACCACCCTTTCCCCCTGCACGACCGATAGCGCGCCCTCCACGACGCGTCGCGCCGCCGACAGCAGATCATAGTCCACCGCAGCCATACGTGGCGCGGTCCAACCTCGCGAAGCCGGCGGCTGAGTCACTCAGCGAGGGTGTCACGCCCGGGGAGGGACTTCCATGCGCGGCACGCGGCTGCGCGTCTGGGCCGGCGCCAGGCCCCGTTGCGACGGTTTCCCGCCGCAGAGCGCGCGCGGTTTGTCCCTTGAGGCCCGCGCCCGTCGCGTCTAGGTTGCCCGCCGCTCGACCGCGTACGAGTGACATCTGTTTACGCGGCCCCGGCTGGCCGGGTGAAAACCACATCTTCATTCTCGCAGGAGGCAGGACATGTCCGAAGTTCGTTTTGATGGCCGAGTCGCGATCGTTACCGGCGCCGGAGGAGGCTTGGGCCGCACCCACGCTTTGCTATTGGCGAAGCGCGGAGCGAAAGTCGTCGTCAATGACCTGGGTGGCACCATGGACGGCAGCGGGTCCGGCACCACCGCCGCAGACAAAGTGGTGGACGAGATCAAGGCCGCCGGCGGCGAGGCCGTTGCAAGCTACGATAGCGTCGACAATTGGGAGACCGCCGCGAAGATCGTTGCGACCGCCAAGGACGCATTCGGCAAGCTGGACATCGTCATCAACAACGCTGGCATTCTGCGCGACGTTTCCTTCGTCAAGATGACGGAGGAGGACTGGAATAAGGTGCTGCACGTGCACCTCTTTGGCACCATGAACGTGTCGAAGGCAGCGTGGCCACTGCTACGTGAGAACAGCTACGGTCGAGTCGTGAACACCACGAGCGTGGCCGGGCTGTACGGCAACTTTGGCCAAGTGAACTACAGCGCAGCGAAGATGGGCATCGTCGGGCTGACCAAGGCCCTGGCGCAAGAAGGCGGCAAGTACAACATCCGCTGCAACTGCATCGCGCCCATTGCCAAGAGCCGGATGACGGAGACCATGACGCCGCCGGACATCCTGAAGAACCTATTGCCAGAATATGTCACCCCGATGGTGGCCTATTTGGCATCGGAAAAGTGCGAAGACACCGGCCAAGTCTACGCGGCTGGGGCCGGCTATTTCTCGCGTATCGCGGTGATGGAAGCCAAAGGCATCGCGCTGGATGTCGACAAGATCTCCATCGAGTCCATCGCGGAGCAGTGGGGCGCCATCAACGACATGGCCGGCGCCAGCGCCTACGCCAACGCCATGGAAGCGGCGGCAGGACCCTTCAAACTCGCCACGAGCTAGTCGGGCTGTTGTGAGCAGTGGGGGCGCGTGGCTCAGAACCGAGTCGCGCGCCCATGCTGCCTTCACTTGGCCTTTGATTTGGGAAGATCGGAACCATGCGCTGGATGCTTTTGTCAGGGATCTTGATTGTGAACGCATGCGGGGGTGCGCCCAAGAGTGCGGAAGCACCTGACGCACCACCACCAAGCGGAGAAGGCGCATCGGAGGTGACCGACAACGGCGCCGGTCCTGCGACGGACCCGGCGGAGTCGGACACCGCAGCGCTCGACGTGAAACCACCTCAAAAAGGCACCAGCGCGCTGGAAGCCCGCAGCATCAAGATGGACTTCGAGCTCACGCTGCAACGCGGTGAGAATCCTGCCGGATTGCAGAGTGGCACCTGGGGCGTCGAGGAACAACGCTCGATGCAGGTGCGCGAGGTGGGCAAGAACGGCATCACCGCGCTGTCCATCGTATTCGGCAAACGCATCGCGCAGCCGTTGCTCGGCATCGAAAAAAAACCGGTCACCGCTGGCAACAAATACTTGGTCTCCGCCGCCCCGGGGGGCGCCGCGGTCACCACCCTTGACGGTGGCAAGGTAGTTGCTGAGCAGCGCGACGCCGTCCTGAGCGAGTTCGGCTACGTAGGCGCACCGAGCCTCCTGCTTAAGATCGTCGCGGCGAACCCGGCGAGCGGGGAGAAGGTCAAGCTGACCACCCGACAAGCGCTGGCCCTCTTGGGCGAAGTCCCGGGGCTGGACATCGACAAAACCGAGGTCACCCTGCAGTTCGACGGGCTACGGGAAACGGGCCGCAAAACCGCGGCCTTCACTGCCAGTGTTCGCTCGGAAATCGTGAGCGGCGCGACCCGCTTTGGCTTTGCGATGCAGGGCCCTGCATTGATCGACGTCGAAACCGGCTGGGTCAGCTCAGTGCAGTTCAAAGGTGCGATCACGCCCACCGGTCAGGTCAAGACCAAGAAGGGGCTCTTCGGCGTGCGCGGCAAAGGCACTATCGAGATCGCGCGCAGCACCACGTTCTAGAGCCGCGTACTGCCCCTCGCAGAGCGGCTGCTACTCGAATCGTTCAGGCTCTGTTGCGGCTTCGCGATCGATTTCCTTTGCTGACGCGAACTCCCGCAAGCGCGGGTCCAAGATTTCGGCGTGCACGAACTCGCTCAGCCGCACGATCTCGGGCGGGAAGGCATTGTCACAAAACACGCCCTTGCGGCTGTCACCGATGCGTACTTTCACAAACCACTGCGTCCCGTCGGCAACGTCCGCGTCCTGGTATGTGCTGCGCAACGAAAAGTACTTGGTGTCGTTGAGAGTGGCCCGCAGCCGGGCCAGCATCGGTTTTTCGACCACGAACTCGGCAGCTCGCCATACCGTGCGCTGGCCCTCCACTTTCGCGAAGGTGTAGCGGGCCTCGCCGGTCGCGGCGATACGCAGCACGTCGTAACCGTGCCAACCACTGCCCTCGCCCATCACGAACGAAAAGTCTCCGTAGTCGAGCTTTTCGTTCCACGCGGAACGCGGCGAAGCGCAGGCGAGCAGCCCCAGGGAAACCAGAGCACTGGCCAATAGCGACCTCCGAGTACACGGCAGCATGCGCCCCGCAGGCTAGCACCATCTGCAGGCGCCCCGCAGGTCCTTGCTTCCGCCCATTCGGGACGAGCTGCGCAGGAAATCTTGGAGGTGAGCGTTTCCGAGTCTGGTTTCGCGTTGCCAGGGCGCCACGCTTCCCTGATGCTCGGCGCATGGGATTGTTCGTCCACCCGCGCCCGCCAGCCCTTCGATTCGCGGGGACCGCAGCACTCGGCGCTCTGCTGCTTGCGTGCCAAGAGCGCCCACCCGCCCAGGACGACCCGGCGGCATCGGCTTCCGCCCTGGCTGCGGGCGGCGCCGGAGCTGCAGCAACAGTCGGCGCGGACTTGGCTGAGTTCGGCACGTCCGCCAACCGCAAGATGCTCCACGATGACGGCAAGGGCTGCCTGGAGGATCTCGACAAGATCAAAGCCAAGGCGCCCAAGCTGGCGAAGTCGATGACGGCATTGCGTGCGCAATGTCAGATGCTCAATGGCCAGTGCCAGGCGGGAAAGCGACTGCTCTCCGTCTACTACATGCGTACGATGAATATGACGCCCGAGCGCGCCCAAGCCACCGCGGAGAGCATCGCCAGCATGCGCTGTCGCGGAACAGACATGACCGACCGAGACCGGCTCTTGCGCGCGTTGTGGGAGCTCAGCGACGGCGCGTTTATGAATCAACGCTCGGACTGCGAGAAGAACATCGCCATCGTGCGGGAGCTCGGAGCCAAGGTGCAGCCCCAGAGCCCCGACGACGGTCAAATAAAAAGCGGGCCGCGCGCTGTGTTCCACAATGGCGCCGCGTGTCTCGCTCGAGCCGAGGACTGCACCGGCGCCTGGCGTGTGTGGCAGGAGAACTATCCCGCTGACGCAATGCGCAACCTCAGTGAGACGCAGCGCCGCGAGCTCATGGAGAGCGGCTTTCGCTCGAGCATCGAGCGTTGCAAAGACGAAGCGCTCGCGGGCACGACCCCGGCGAAAGCCGGCGCGCCGAGCCCGGCGAAGCCCCAGGGCGGCGGCAGCCCGTTGAAGGCCCGACACGCCCCCTGAGCTCTTGCGCGCAACCTCAGTCCGCGTCGTCCAGAGGCGCGAAGAGATCCTCAATGTCGTCAGGGAGCAGGCGGAGCGTGCCGACCTCGGTGCCGAGTAGCGTATCGGCCAGCGCGCGCTTCTTCTGCTGCAGCGCAAGCATGCGTTCTTCGACGCTGCCAACAGCAACCAGATTGTGCACGAACACTGGGTTCTTCTGGCCAATGCGGTGAGCGCGATCCGTCGCTTGCATTTGCGCGGCCGCATTCCACCAAGGGTCGTAGTGGATCACGGTATCCGCCCGAGTCAGGTTCAGGCCCGTTCCGCCGGCCTTTAGGCTGATCAAAAACACGTCCGCCTCGCCGCCTTGAAAGGCGTCCACCAGCCGATGCCGTTCCGTCGAGGCGCCGGTGAGAATCACGTGTCGGATCTTGCGAGCGTCGAGCCCCGCTGAAAGCAGCGCCAGCATGCGAGCAAACTGCGAGAACACCAGAATCCGGCGCCCGCGGCCCAACTCGCCCTCCACCAAGGAAAAAAACGCGTCTGACTTCGCAGATTCCGTCACGTCCCGCGCCGCATCGACCGGCACCAGTCGCGGATCGCAACACACCTGGCGCAACTTGGTCAGTGCATCCAAGATCATGATGCTCGAAGCTTCGAAGCCCTGCTTCCGAATTGTGTTGCGCACTTCGCTATGGGCCGCCACGCGAATGCTCTCGTATAGATCTCGCTGCGAACCATGTAACTCGATGTGTTGCACCAACTCGGTCTTCGGAGGCAGATCCTTGGCGACGTGTTCTTTCAAACGCCGCATCACAAAGGGCGAGACCCGCGCGCGCAGCGCGAGTAGGCGGCTCTCATTGCCCTCGCGCTCGATGGGGTAGCGGAAGCCAGTGCGGAAGCGTTGCGCCGAACCGAGCAACCCCGGCAACACGAAGTCGAATAGACTCCAGAGTTCGTCCAGGTTGTTCTCGACGGGAGTGCCCGTGAGCGCGAGTCGATGGCGTGCCCGCAACGACCGCGCGGCGCGACTCGCCTGACTGCGAGCGTTTTTGATGGCTTGGGCTTCGTCGAGCACGACGTAGTGCCACTCGCTCTTTTGGAAGCGATCAAGATCGCGCCACAGCACCGAGTAGGTCGTGAGCACAACGTCCGCCTTGGCGATCCGATCCCACGCACTGTGGCGCTTCTTGCCATGCAGGATCATCACGCGCAGATGCGGAGCAAACTGGCGGATTTGTTGTTTCCAGCCATGCACCAAGCTGGTCGGAACCACGATCAGCGTCGGCACGTCCATGCGCCGGGCCTCTTTTTCCACCGACAAGAGTGCGATGGTCTGGAGCGTCTTGCCGAGCCCCATGTCGTCCGCGAGCACGCCGCCCACGCCGTTGTCGCGCAGGTGGCACAACCAGGTCAGACCGTCATGTTGGTAGGGGCGCAGTTCTGCGCGCAGCGCCGCCGGTTTGGGAGCGAAGTGTGGCCCCGCACCCAGCGCTCGGCCACGCTCGACTTTATCGACGCGGCCGCGCCACTCCAGCTTGCCCCCGCCCTCAAGCACCGCGTCTTCCAGTCGCGCCAGGCCGGCCAGCATGCAGTCGAGCAGATCGAGTCGTGGCCGTGCCTGGCCGTCGTATAGCTCGCTGAGCACGTCCAGAATCGGCTCCAGCCGCTCCCAGGGGATCGCCACGTAACGCCCATCCCCCACCGGCAAGGCGCGACAGCGCGCGGCGTGGCGTGACAAGGCGGAGAGCCGGCCGCCGGATGGCGCTTCTTCCAACAGGCGGAGCAGCGCCGGCACCAGGTCGACCCGAGTGCCATCGATTTCTACGCCTAGCTCAAGCTGGAACCAATTGCCGGTGTCCCCCCGATCGGATAGCTCCGCCACCCAAGGGCCGCCGGGAACGACTTGGAACTGAAAGTCGTCGTCGGTTTGCACGTGCCAACCCAAGGCACGCAGCTCTTCGACGGCGGGGCCAGAAAACGAGCAGATGGCGTGCACGTTTTCATCCACGTTGATCACATAGTCGGCCTTCGAGTCGTAGGACGAGACCAAGCCGTCCACGCAGTCGAGCTCCACGGCCCCAAAGCGCTCGAGCAGCGCCTGCGCACGCCGTTCGGCGGCGTCGTCTCGCTCTACGCCTTCGTCGGCGTCTTCTTCGAGCCAATCGTCGCTGCGCCGCGGGCGAAGCATCACGCCGCCGTAGTCAAAATGCAGCGAGACGACAGCCGTCGCCTGCTCTTTGAATTTGCCGTCGCGCTGCTCGACCAGGAGCCGTTCCGAATAGAGCCGCAGACGAACCTGGAACGCAGCGTCCGGATCGGGCCAAACACGCTGCTCGGAGGAGGATACTTGCGCTGATACTTCCACGGTGAGTCTTGAAGAGAGATGTGAGAGTCAAGCGGCGAAATCGCGTGGTCTAGGCTGGTGAAGCGTTGGTCTTAGCCGACGCAGGACTTAGATCAAAATTTCGATCCCGTGTCGATCCCAAATCGTGCCGCAGTTAGATCAGAGCTGCGATCGTTTGTCGATCCCTGAATGCGCAAGGCCGGGTCGGCCGGAGCGCTTTTGTGGCCCGATGGCGCCGAAGCCCGGCGTGCATCGTAGAAAGCTCGGTATCGCACTCCATCCTACATTGTCCATGCGAGCGCGCAGGCACGACTCCCCGAGCGCATGGACACAACTCCCCGAGTGCGCAGGCGCGACTCCGACGGACGCGCCCGCGCTCGCGAAGATGCGACGGCGTGCTACACCCCTCGGCGTGCTGCTCAACCGCGTCGAAAAGGCGATGATGAATAACCCCGTGCGCGCGGCGCTGCAGCGGCACCTAGAAGCGCGGCTCCTGGCCAATTTGGGCGGCACAGCGCGAGGCAAGCGCTGCCTCGAAGTCGGCTGCGGGCGCGGACGCGGCATCGACATCATATTTGACGACTTTGGAGCGGCAGAAGTGGACGCCTTCGACTTGGACGCCGACATGATCGAGCTCGCGCGGGCACATCTCGCCCGCCGCGGGCGCAAGGCTCGGCTTTGGGTCGGTAGCGTGACCGAAATCGACGCACCGAACGCGAGCTACGACGCAGTCTTCGACTTCGGCATTATCCACCACGTGCCCGCTTGGCGCGACGCTCTCACGGAGATCCACCGGGTGCTCAAGCCCGGAGGCCGTTTCTACTGCGAAGAGGTCCTGGACCGATTCATTTTGCACCCGCTCTGGCGACGCGTGCTCGAGCACCCCCTGGAGGATCGTTTCGATCAGCAGGGCTTCGAGTCGGCACTGCGCGATGCCGGTTTCCTATTGCGGCGCGGCGTCGGGCTTTTCCAGCACTTTGCTTGGTTCATCGCGGACAAACCTGCGGCGGATTGACGGCTTCCGACCGGCAACGGCGCCTTGCGTCTCAGCCCGCGACCAACTCCGGATACTCCGGAAACCACATTTCCGACCGCACGGCGGCCTCGACATTCTCGAGGCCCGCCCGCGCCGTGCCCGTCCGCTTCGATTCACTCGCGATCGCCACCGCGATGCGCTCGCTCACTTCCCGCAGGCGCGTCAGCGCCGGGAACAGCTTGCCCGCTGCCAGCTCCTCGTCGTTCACGCACTGCGCCAACATCTCCGCCGCGATGGTGAAGAAGCGATCTGGAACCCGGCTCGTTTCGCTGACTACGGAGCCGAGCCCCACTCCCGGGAAGATGTACACGTTGTTGCACTGAGACGCGTGCAAGCGGCTTCCCTTGTACAACACTGAATCGCTTCTGCCCGCATCTTGCCGTCGCCCCGTCGCTGCCATTCGATTTCTCTCATCGTGCGGGCAGAGTCGCAGAGGTGCTCGTCGCATACAAGCGCCCGGCGGCGGCCCGGGGCGCGCCACGGCAACAACGGCCGCCCCGACCATCAACATGCAGCGGGCCGAACGGCAGCGCCCAGCATTTCCGTGACCCGACGCGCGAGTGTGGCGAGCGCTTCCGGGCTACCGTCGTCAGGCATGAGCCGACCATCGAGCCAAAGCATGCTCATGCCGTGCACCAAAGACCACGCACTGGCGATGAGCACTTCGAGTTCCGCTGGCTCCGCTTCGCCCTGAGTGCAAAGCACTTCGCGAGCCGCCGACTCCAACACCGAGTAGGCGCGCGCGGAAGATTCCGCCAAGCACGCCGCCGTGCACGCCGCCATTTCGCGACCGAACATCAAGCGAAACAGCTTGGGGTGCTGCGCTGCGAAAGCAACGTACGCGACGCCTGTGGCGTTCAGTCGGTTGATTGCGTCGGTTTCGCAGCCAGCGCCCTGCAGTGCCGCGGACATCGCCGCCGTCAGTTCGTCGAACCCCTGTGCGGCGACAGTTGCGAGCAGTTCGGACTTGTCTGCAAAATGGTGCGCGGGCGCAGCGTGGCTCACGCCCACGCGCCTTGCGACGGCGCGGAAGGTCAACGCCCCGACGCCCTGGGACTCAACCACCGCGCGACTGGCTCGCAGCAGCGCCGGACGCAGATCGCCGTGATGGTAGCGCTTTTGTGGCTTTTTCCCGAGGATCGCGGCGGGCATGGGTCAATCTTGACAGAGTAAAGATTAAGCGGCAAGCTGCCGACACCCCCAACGGAGATCCCCCCATGGCCACACCCCCGCGCTACGACCGCTTCCGACGACTGGATCAAGACCACTTCGACGTCGTGATCGTCGGCGCTGGGATGGGCGGACTCACCGCCGGCGCGTTGCTTTCTCAGCGTGGACGAAGCGTGCTGGTACTCGATCAGCACTACGTGCCGGGAGGCAACGCGACGATCTTCAAGCGCCCTGGCTACGAATTCGACGTCGGCGTGCACTACTTGGGTCAATGCGGCCCGGACGGGATCTTGCCGCGCATTCTTCACGCCGCTGGAGCCAAGGGAGTGCGTTTCGGGCGCATGGACCCCGACGGCTTCGACACACTGCTATTCGACGGGCTGGAGTTTCGGGTACCAGTGGGCGTTGACGCCTACCGCGATCGCCTTGTGCAACACTTCCCGCAAGAGCGCGCCGGCATCGACCGCTATGTGGGGCTGCTGACCGCCGCGGCCAACCTGCAAAGCGTCGCGCAGAAACCAAAACGCGCGCTGAGTTGGTCACGGGGACAAGCCTGGGGCGCACTGAAAGCGCTACGCTGGGTCGACTCCACGCTGGGGAGCTTTTTGGATAGCTGTAGCGCAGACCCGCTACTGCGAGCCGTTCTAGCCGCGGAAAACGGAACCTACGCGGAGCCGCCCAGTCGCGCGTCCCTCGTGCTGCACCTCGGTCTGATGTTGCACTACCTCGAGGACGGCGGGTACTACCCTCTAGGCGGCGGCCAGGTGCCCGCCGATGCACTCGCGGACGCCATCGAGGCTGCGGGGGGCAAGCTGCTGCTCTCGACTCAGGTCAACAAAATCCGCGTGCAGGGCGGCAGGGCCGCTGGGGTCGAGATCTCCAACAAACACCTCGGACGGCGCTTTGTTGCAGCGGGCACCGTGATATCAAACGCCGACATCAAGAAGACGCTGCTGCAGTTGGTCGACGGCGGCGCAGTCTCCCGCGCCACCACGACCCGCGCCCAGCGCTGGGAGATGGCGCCGGCCCTCGGCGTCACCTACCTGGGCGTCAAGGCTTCGGTCTTGGGGAAGCGCGGCAGGCGCAACACCAACTATTGGGTGTACCCCAGCACGGACATGGAGACGTTTTACGCCGACGCTCGCGAAGGGCGCCTGAGCGAAGAGCCGATGGTGTACGCCACCCTGGCGTCCCTCAAGGACCCGGACAACCGGCGCCTCGCGCCCGAAGGCGTACTGAATCTGCAGCTGATGACCGCTGTTCCCAGTCAGCCTTCGGCGTGGGGCGTGACGGCCGCTCAGGCCAAGGACGGCAGCTATGGCGATGTCCCCGAGTACCGCGCGCGCAAAGCCGAGTTTGCGGAGCGTATGCGACGCGGCGCGGCCCGTGCGTTCCCGACCCTGGAGGAATGCGTAGTGTTCGAAGAGGTCGCCACGCCCCTCACCCACAGCCGCTACACCGGTGCAACGGGCGGAACCTCCTACGGGCTTGCGCTGATCCGGGAGCAATTCCTGCACCGACGCCCCGGTGCGGAGACGGAGATCCCCGGCTTGCTCCTATGCGGTGCTAGCATGCGCACGGCACATGGGATCTTGGGCGCCATGACCAGCGGCGTCGTGGCTGCGGCCCACGTGGCGGGACGCAGCGTCTACCGCGACGCGTTCGGAACGGCCGCTCCCGGCGAGCCAGCATTGCTGTCGCAACCCGTTCCAGCCGAACTGAAGCCCACGGCGGCGTTACGAACGGCTGCAGGGGTCGAAGCTCCACGCTGACTCACCGCAGGCGCTTCCCCGCCAAGGATCTCCACGAGTGAAACGGCGCTGGCGACTAGCCCAGGACTCTGTTCGAATGCGTCGAGGGGGTCGCGGCTCAAGATCGATCGCAGATCTCGATCGTGCCCGTACGTCGTCAAAAAGAGCCGCGCCGTTTCCTTGCGGAATTCCGGGCTCATCAGCATCAAACGATTCTGGGCGTTGAGCAGTCGGCGCGCCGTCTTCTTTGTCACGCCGCGGCGCCACCGGGGCGGCATGAGGCCGGCAATGCGCTCCATGTGCACGGGCAGCAGCGGCTCGACTAAGTAGTTGTGGAGCAAGAAGCCGAGCAAGAGCGAGAAAAACACCGGGCTGACGCCCTGGGCGTCGATGCTGCGGGCAACGCTGTCTTTCGCCGGAGCACGGTGGCGATAGGAGGCAATGGAGAAGAACCAGCGCTGGAGCTTGCCGCGCACGCTGCAAGCCGCGAGATACTCCGCGCTCATGGCGAACGACTCGCCCAAGAGAACGCCCGGCAGACACGCCGCATCCGAGAAGACCGTGGCCGCCCGCGCATCTCCGAATACCTGGCGGAACGCCACGGCGTGGGCAGCTTCGTGCAGCAAGTAGTTGGGTGCGGGTCGGTTGCCCTTTAGATCACGCAGGCGAAAAAAACCCGGACGTTTTCCTTCGAGCCATCGCAAGGGCGGCATGCTGCGGCGATAGGGCAAGACGCGCGCATCGATCACGCGCTCCAGACCCAGCAGTGGAAAGCCGTAGTACGCGCTGTCGTCGGGCACAAAACGAATGCCCTGTCGGAGCGCTGCGTCGCGCACACGACGGTAGAGAGCGTTGTGCACGTAGAGGAAACCGTCACCCGCGACGTCCGGCAGCGCTGCAGCGTGGCTTTCGCCGTCGTGAGCGTCGATGACGTCGCAGAGTTTCACGGCGTGAGCATAACCTCTTCGGGTCGCGGGAGTTCGGAACGGGCGATTACTGAGCCGCTGCAGCGGC
>CBDUPW010000002.1:0-94400 GCA_965369205.1 uncultured Polyangiaceae bacterium
CGTGCACAGGCCGGCGCAAGGGCGCAAATGCACGCAACTACGTTCCAATGCCGGAACTGCGCGCGTGCCCCCGAGTTGCCCATGGTGCCTGCAGTGTAGCCGTAGGCGGCCCCGCCGGGGCGCCAGGCCCGCCCAGCCGGCTGGTGGCTGCCCGGTGAGTCACTACGCTTCGGATTGCTGCCTACGCGCTGGGCGTCGAAAAGCCGCGCCGCAAGGGGCGCCGCCACTCGCCCTTCTTCACTAGTTGGGATCGGGTTTGGGTGTCTTGGCTGTGCTCTTGGGCAACTCCGGCGCCTTGACGTAGTCCGCTGGGATCGTACCGGTCAGCGCTTCCAGGAAGCTGACGATTGAGGTCACCTCTTCTGGCTTCAGCGTCTTGCCGAGCTGATACTCGGCCATCATCGAAACGGCCTCTGGCAGTGTTTTCGCGCTCGCGTCGTGGAAATAAGGCGCCGTCTTCGCCACGTTGCGTAGCCCCGGCACTTTGAAACTCATCTTGTCCGCGTCCTGTTTCGTTGCGTCGAAGCGGCCAAGGTCCTTCTGGTTTGGCCAAGGTTTGATGGCCCCGACCTTCTGAAACAGAGTCCCGCCCAGATACGCTCCAGAGTGACAGGCGGTGCAGCCCACGTTCATGAACGTCTGAACGCCCTTTTGCTCGGCTTCGGAGAGTGCGGACTTGTCGCCTCCCAAAAATTGGTCCCAGCGCGAGGGCGTGACGAGCTTGCGTTCGAAGGCGCCTATGGCCTTGCCGAAGTTGGTGTAGGTCAGCGAATCCTTTTCGTCAGGGAACGCCTTTTTGAAGGCTTCGACGTACTCCGGCATGGACGACAGCACGGCCAGCACGGCGGCTTCATTGGGCATCGCCATTTCGACTGGGTTGAGCACGGGCCCTTCGGCCTGCTTTTCCACGTTCGCTGCGCGGCCGTCCCAGAACTGAGCGACGTGCGCCGCCGCGTTGTACACCGTTGGTGAGTTGCGACCGCCCTTTTGCCCTTTGTGCCCGGTAGAGAAGTCCTGTCCGTCCACGCCGTAGGCGTCGAGTTTGTGGCAGCTGTTGCAGGACAGGTCGTGGTTCTTCGAGACGCGCGTCTCGTAGTAGAGCATGCGGCCGAGATCGACCTTGGCGTCACTCAGGGCGTTGTCATCCGAAGGCATTTCTTTCGGAAGCTGCGCGAACATGCTGAGGGTTGCTGGATCGAGCGCGGGCTGTGGAGCGGTGGCCGCACTGGCGGCAGCTGACGAAGCCGAAGGCTTGGGCTCCTCTTTGCAGCCCGTACCGAGGGCAAGCAGAGAAGCGACCATCATCACGGAACGTATTTGCACGGCTGATACCTCCATCGAACTCGCCCCTGTGCATCCGCTGTGCCACCCCTTCCACCGGGTCGTTTCCCTTGCTAAGGGCGCAACTTCTTCGGTTCGCAGACCTCGTTGACGAATCCTCTGCGCGGTGACGGCTGCACTCTCGACGGCTTGCGTCGTGGACGTACACCGCGTTGGTCGGGAGTGGGCTGGCTGAGTCGCGGCCGTTGTATTAGACGTCTTGCAGAATGGTCGTTGTGCGGGATCTGCGTTCGGAGGTGGCAGCGTGGCCTCCGTAGCGCGAGCATCTTGGCTGCGCGCCCTGGGCCTCGTTTCCGCATTGGGGGCCATCGGGTGCACTCCGGCCGAGCGCATCGTCGTCGTAGAGAAGACGACTCCGTGCCCCGAGCCAAGCGCATCTCCAGCCACCGACCCTCCATCGGCGCTTCCGCAGAGCTGCGGTCAGATGGCCTTGGAGCGCGCTGCCTTTGACGCGCAAGGACTTGGCGAACGGCACCCGCGTCGCGTCGCTATAGAAGCGGCCTACGCGCAGTGTGAGGGACAAGGGCCGTCGCCCGATGAGTGCGCAGCCGCGTTGCGCGAAGAGCAAGTTGCTCAGTCGAAGTACGGTTCGAAGCATCCAACGCTCCGCGCGGTCCAGGCCAAAGCGTCGCTGTGTCGTCGCGCCCTGGTGCAAGGGGTTCCCGCTGCGCGCTTCGCCTTTGACGGCGTCACCCTTGGCGAAACCGTGGCTCGATTCCTTGAGCGTCAGAACCTGCAAGCCTTCCTATGCGATACGGATCCGATCCAAGAACGCAGCCGCCGCATTTGGTTTTTCGCGCCCTGCCGCAAGGCCCAGTCGTTGCCCAATCGCACACTGCTGACGCTGTTTAGCGCTCCGTCGGCTGAGCGTGAGTCCGCGAAGGTGGACGCGGTGGCCTGGGCCTTTGGGGACTTTGCAGCAATCGAATTTCCGGTACGTATCGGCAGCAGCGCGGCCGACGTGGAGCGTGCGCTGGGGCCCGGAACCCGGATCTTCGATTTCGAGGGCGTGGTGGACGACGGGGGCAGCATCCAGGTCGTTGCGCACGGGCCCGATGTGTACTCCATCATGCGCCAGGGCCTGTCGATGGCCTTTGTGGTGGGGAGGATGGGACGCGAGCGCGATCGTGAAGAATGGCGCGGCCTGGTGGCGAACTTCCTCAAGGCCGAGCGTCTAGCGGCAAAGGCTCCCTGAGCCAGCGCGGCGCTGCTTCCACCAAGACAGGGCCCGTTGGCTGCGTCTGGCGGGTGGCCTCATCCAAGACGGCCCGCAGCGAGGGCGGACCTCGTATGAGGTCGCGAAAGAAGCCTGGGGTGAGCAATAAAAACACACGTTCGTTTTTTTGTTGAAATGCGCCACCCATGCCCGCAGACTTCCAGGCGGTGCCAAAACCTAGAAAGACCCCGCGCCCCAGCAGCGAGGCCATCCTGCGCAGTGCGGCGAAGGTATTTGCAGCTCGCGGTTACGCGGATACCTCGTTGCGGCAGTTGATGGCCGCGGCCCGGGTCTCCACGACCGCGTTCTATGCCCGGTTCGCAACCAAGGAAGCGGTGCTCAGCGCACTGGTACTGGAGCTGTTGCAAGAGCTCAGCACGCGTGCCCAGGCGGAGTTGAAACACGCGACCGGTCTGGCCGACGGTTTTGATCGCGGCGTGGATGTTCTGGTGGCCGTGATCGTTCCGAAGAAGCAAGTGGTGCGGGTGGCGCTCAGCGAGGGCGCGGGCAGTCCGCTGGTCGCCGAGACCCTGCGTAATCTGTACGCGGTGCTGACGGGCTTGCTGACGAGCAACATCCGCTCGCTAGCGCGACGTGGCGCGGCAGATGATACGCACGTAGACGCGGTGGCCTGGAGTCTGGTCGGCGCCCTGAACATGCAAGTGACGCGCTGGGCAGTGCATGGGGACTTGAGCGACGACGCGTTGGGCCCGGCGCTTCGCAATGTGGCCACGGCGCTGCTGCCCGTCGTGGACCCTGGCCTCGGGGGGCAGCCGGTGACCGCGGGAGCGAAAACATGAAGAAGCAAAGCTGGTCGAGTGGGCTGCTGGTCGTCGTGGTCGTCGCGGTCGGGTGTGGCGACGCCGCAGACGAGGTGGCGGCCGGGAGTGGTGGTGGTGCCGGCGCGTCCGGAGCTGGCTTCGGCCTGGACGCAGGCGTTGCCGGGGCCAATTGGGCGGGCGCCGCGGGCAGTGCTGGGGCCAACGACGCCGGCGCTGCGGGCAGCTCCGGTATGGGGGGGAGTGCCGGTGCGGGGGGATCCGCGGGGCAGAGCGGAGCCGGCGCTGGCAGTGCGGGCGCGGGCCCGGGCGCAGATCTGTGTTCCGGCAAGAAGGACGGCAAGTACTGCGGTGGCGCTCTGGGTGGCAACAAAGCGCATTTGTATACCTGCGCGAGCGGGGCCACGAGCGCCAACAAGAGCTGCGCCAACGGCTGTTTCAACGGCACCTATGAAGACAAATGCGCGGCCAAGTGCTGCTTGGGCAAACCACCCGGAAGCATTCCCACAAACGGCGGTTGGAACGACTGCCCCTACAGTGGCAGTGGGCGCCAGCACATGGCGATCGACTTCACCAGCCCACTGAACACGCCCATCCCCGCTGGCATGGACGCGATCGTCCAATACGTTCGCTACAAGAATGATCCCAGCTGCTACAAGAATGGCGGCTGCACCGCCGCGTGCCTGGCCAGCGGTGACTACATCGTGCTCCGCGCTGCCTGTGGCGATCCCAAGAAACCCGCCAACGACCTGTTTGTGCGCTACCACCACATCAACAAGGTGGAGAAGGGCATCAAAGTCGGGGATAAGGTCGCCCGAGGCGACGTTATCGCGTACGTGGGACAGTCGGGCTGTGCCACAGGGCCACACGTGCACTTGATGACCGCGTCGTTCAAGAAAGGCACCTACAAGACCGGCGCAAATCCGTCGTTCTTCTCCTGCGGCAACGCGGTCAACCCCGACTCTCGATTCTGCAAATGACGCTCCACCGCCGCCCGGCGTTGCGCGCCGTGCGCCCGGAAGAGCCGGAGCGCCTCGCGGGCGCGCTGCGCGGACGCGGCGCTAGACAAGCAGTGCGGGGATAAGCAGGCGCAGGGCGTTGCGGATCATCGCGAGGTGCAGTCTACTACCACAGTGGCGCCTGCGGCTTCCGCCGGTGACGCCGGGGCAGGGGGCGGATACTTTCCTATGGGAGTGTGGGGTTTCTGTGGCTCGAGGGAAAGACGCGGACTCAGAGCAGACATTTCGGACCATCGTCGATACGACTCTCGAGATGTTGCAGGAATCGGCGATGGAAACCCCTTCGCTGCGTGAAGTCGCGCAACGGGCGAAGCTGAGCCTTGGCACCATCCACTACTACTTCGACAACAAAGAAGAGCTGCTGGAAGCGTGCCTGGATGGCTACTACGCGCGGTTGGTCAAGCTGGGCCAGGAGCTGGCAACCCAGACCACCGAACAAGGCTTGGTTGGCCGAGGGATGGTCGAGCACGTCGCGCGGTCGTTGTACCGGTTCGTCTGCCAAGAGCGCGCGCTCGTTGCCGTCCGGATCAGGACAAACGCGCGCCGGGGGGAGTTGCACCCGCGGCGCCAGCCGGATTTCATGGGGGCAATCATCGAGCACGCAGCGACCATCCTGGAGCCACATATCGAGGTGGATGCCCTGGACGCGCGGCTCTCGGTTCAAGCTCTCTCGACAACGATGGTGCGCTTTGCGCTTCTCAGTGACGAAGAGCTGACTTGGGTGACCGGCCTGCAAGGCGTCGCGGCCCGGGAAGCTCTGGAAGACTACATCGTGCGCGCGGCGCGTCGCTTGGTCCGCCCCAGCGACGGTTGAGTGCAACGCCGGAGGTCCGCGCTCGTTTGCGGACGCTGAAGTTTGTGGAGCCGAGGGGGATCGAACCCCTGACCTCCTGACTGCCAGTCAGGCGCTCTCCCAGCTGAGCTACGGCCCCGGGAAGGGCGGGGAGCCTTGCACAAAGGATCCTCGAACGCGAGGTCTTTTTGGACTCACTTTCCCCCTACTCACATTGAAGCAGAGGGCCCGTTTCTTCTCTTGTCTGCTTGTCCCGCCGACCGGCGGGCTTGGTTAGTTTCAACCACCTTTGGGTGGGCCGCCGGGCGCCGGCGCCGCCGCAGCGGCGGCGGCCTGCGGATCCGGCGCCGCGGGCTGCTGCGCAGCAAGCTCCGCAGCACGCGCCGCCTCTGCGTCTTGAGCGGCGGTTGCCGCGGCTGTGCGCAGCTCCTCGGTCGTCTTGCCGGCCGGGCGCGTCGCCATCAGCGTCAGGGCACCGACCAGAAACAGCGCTCCGCCCAAGAGGGGCATCCACGTAGGGGTGCGCGGCTCGTCGCTGTCCAGCTCGTCGACGGGGCTCACGTGGCTCAGATCGTGGTCCTCGTGGACTTCCACTGCGTGTGCGGGTTCCTGCTGGTGCGCCATTGTAACCTTATGTGAGCTTTGGGACCGGCGGTCAAGCGTAGCCGCGAGCGGCCGAGGCGAGTACCCTCGGAACCCGCGTGTCCCCGCTGAATTTTGCCGTTGTCGCTCAACCGGAGCAGGCCGAACCCTTGGAGGCGTTCTGCGCCTTGCTGCAAGCGTCGACGGGCATCCGGCTGCGCTCGACGATCATGGACGCGTACCCAAAAATGGTCGACGCCGTCGCAAGCGGAAGCGTGGACGCGGTCTGGGCGCCTCCCCTAGTGGCCGTGGACCTAGAGGACCGGGGCGCCGCGCGACCCATCGCTGTGGTCGAGCGCAGCCTCCGCGCCGGTTACTACTGCGCACTCTTCGTCCATCCGAAAAGCGCGATCCGTAGGGTGGAAGACCTAAAGGCGGCGCGCGCAGGCTGGGTGAGCAAAGACAGTGCATCTGGTTACGTCGTGCCCCGCTGGCATTTGCGTTCGTCGGGGCACGATTTGAACGCGCTGTTTGGGGAAGAGGTTTTTTTCGAAGGACACGAGGCGGTCACCCGTGCCGTGCTCGACGGCGCGGTGGACACCGGGGCCTCACACGTCGGGCTCGATGCAGTGACTCAAGAGCTGAGCCACGCGCCCTGGATCCACATGGGACTCCAACCGGGGGCGGTGCGCGTCATCCTGTTGGTCGGTCCGATCCCCGGAGACGTCATCATGGTCAGCACGAAGGTGCCGCATGCGGTAGCGCAGTCGCTGACTGGCGCACTTCTGTCGATTGGCCGCGCAGACGAAACCAGGACCTTGTTTGAGGCGAGTCGTTTTGAACCCGTCGCGGAGGGACATCTTTCGATGTTGCGCCAGCTTTCTCGATTCCGAGAAACTGAAGGCGGGCCCGAATCTTGACCGCGATGGACCGAGCGCCCTAGGCTGCAACCGCGCGAACCAAACGAGCACATGGCCCAACAACAACAGAGATATCGCGTCCTCGAAAAGATCGCCTCCGGCGGCATGGCCGAGGTGTTCCGCGCCGAAAGCGCGGGCTTGGAAGGATTCAAGAAGACCGTCGCGATCAAACGCGTGCTGCCGCATCTCGCCGAGAAGAAGCAGTTCATGGGCATGTTCTTGGACGAAGCTCGCCTCTCCGCGCAGCTCTCCCATTCCAACTGCGTGCAAGTGTTCGACGTCGGTGTCGGTGACAACACGTTCTTCATCGTCATGGAGTACGTCGATGGTTCTGATCTCAAGGGAGTCATCAGCCACCATCAGAAGATGGGCAGCGCGGTGCCGCCCGAAGTCGCCTGTTTGATCTGCGTTCGCATATGCGAGGGCCTCGCCTACGCACACGAGCTTCGGGACGGCAAGGGCGAGAGCCTGAACATCGTTCATCGGGACATGTCGCCGCCGAACGTGCTCATCACTCGCCACGGCGAAGTGAAGATCGTGGACTTCGGATTGGCCAAGGCCAATAGCCAGCTGGAAAAAAGCGAACCCGGGATCATCAAGGGCAAGTTCAGCTACCTCTCCCCTGAAGCAGCGTTGGGCCAACCGATCGATCGACGCACGGACATCTTCGCTGTCGGCATCATTCTTTGGGAGCTTCTCGCCGGCCGACGTTTGTTCATGGGCGAGACAGATCTGGAGACGGTGCGCCAAGTGCAAGCCGCCCGCTATACGACCCTGGTGGATTTGGGCCTTTCGGTGCCGCCAGAATTAGAGCGCGTCTTGGCTCGGGCGCTCGCGCGAGACCCTCTGCAGCGGTATCAGGCGGCACGCGATCTGGGTCGCGATCTCAACAATGTTCTTTTCCAGTTCGGTCGCGCGGTATCCAGTTTCGACATTGCCGGGTTGTTGGACCCCATCATGCGCGAGCGCGAGGAAAGCAGCCTCGCCAAGAGCCGCGCCAACAAGAAATCGATCATCGGTTCGCTGATCGAAGAGGCACTCTTCGAGTTCACCTCACTGCAAGCCGAGAGCGAAGACCGCTCGTCATCGGACGCCGGCTCGGCCCCGCTCAACATCGGCGCGTTTGGCGGCCAAGACTGGGCCGCGGACCTCGGGCTCGAGTCCAACGTCGCCAACCCGGCACCGAGCGAGTCCTTCGAGCTGGGCAACCTCGCCGCGCTCGAAGACGAACCCTCCCGTTCCAAGCCGCCTGGGCCGCGTTCCCCCGCGCCACCACCAGCGTCCGGGCCGCATTCCCAGCCGCAGGCAGCGCCTTCGTCTCAGCACGCGCGACCGCAGTCGCTGCCCCCACCTCAGAAAAGCGGAGGTAAGGGTGGGCTCATCGCGCTGCTGCTATTGATTGTCGTGCTGGGCGGCGCCGCAGGTGCTTGGTACGCGGGCCTCATACCGGGGTTGCCGCCCGCCCCACGTTTCTAGGCACGGCTTCCCGTCGGTATCGACTGCAGGCAAAGCGCTGGCTACGCGCTCTCTTCTTCGGGCGCCTCATTCTCGGGAGCCGAATGACCCGGGCGGGAATGATCTGGCCGGCTGGTGTCCTTCTCGCGCTCGTTGCGCTCGTTGGAGATCTTTTGCATCACGGCGGCCTTGGGCGCCAACAAGAGTGCCATGGTGCGGCCTTCCATCGCTGCGCTCTGTTCGACGTTGGCGATGTCCCCGGTGTTTTCCACGAAGAAGGCCAGCTGGCGCTGGGCGATCTGCGGGTGCGTGATCTCGCGGCCTCGAAAGCGGCAGGTGACTTTTACCTTGTTCCCGTTCTCGATGAACTTCCGTGCGGCGCGCATCTTCACGTTCAAGTCGTGGTCGTCTGTTTTGGGGCGGAGCTTGACCTCTTTCACCTCGACGACAGTTTGCTTGCGCTTCGCCTCCCGCTGCTTCTTTTTCTCCTCGTACTTGTACTTGCCAAAGTCGAGGATCTTGCACACTGGCGGGGACGTCTTTGGGTTGACCTCCACGAGATCCAAACCTTGCTCGGCGGCTCGCTTGAGCGCCGCGCCAGTTTCGATGACGCCCAGATTGGACCCATCGGCGTCCAGGACTCGAACCTCCGGAACGCGAATTCGATGGTTGATACGGATTTGTGGACCGCGTGGTTCGCGGTTGAAGCGTCGCCCCATTGCCATGTGGTGGTTTCTCTTGACCCTTTCCCCGACCTGTCAGTTGTCGGTTCGGTTATCGTCCAATCGCGGAGCTTTCGACTCCGCAAGTAAGCGCTGTTTGAATGCATCGACGCTGATGGCGCCAAGCTCCCCATTATCTCTCGATCGCACGCTGACCGAATCAGATTCTGCTTCCTGATCGCCGATGACCCCGATGTACGGAGTGCGCTGATTCCGGGCATTCCGGATTTTTGCACCCAGCTTGTCGGAGCCGGCGTCCAGGTTCACGCGCAGCCCGACGGCCGTGAGCGTTGATTGCACTTTCTCCGCGTAGGCGGCGTGCTTCTCGCTGACCGTGACAAGCGTGGCCTGCTCTGGCGCGAGCCATACCGGGAATTTCCCGGCGACATGTTCGATGTAGACACCGAAGAACCGTTCGATGGATCCCAGGATGGCTCGGTGCAGCATCACCGGGCGGCTTCGGGTTCCGTCGCTCTTCACGTATTCGAGGTCGAACCGCTCGGGCAGTGCGTAGTCGACCTGGATAGTCCCGAGCTGCCAGCTACGGCCGATGGCATCGGTCACGTGGAACTCCAACTTGGGACCGTAGAACGCTCCCTCTCCGGGCAGCTTCTCGAAAGGAAGCCCACTCTCGGTCAGTACCTTTTCGAGGGCCGCTTCGGCGTCGTCCCACATGGCGTCCGTGCCGACGCGTTTTTCCGGGCGCAGCGCCAGCTTCACCCGCACGTCGTCGAAGTGGAAGGCGGCGAACACTTCAAACAATAGACGGTTGAAGGCCGCAATCTCGCTTTCCATCTGCTCTGGAGTGCAGAAGATGTGGGCGTCGTCTTGGCAAAAAGTTCGAACGCGTGCGAGCCCGTGCACGACGCCGCCGCGCTCGTATCGGTGCAACCGCCCGAAGTCAGCGATGCGCCAGGGAAGCTCGCGATAGCTGCGCGGCCGCTGACCAAAGATCAGGCAGTGGCTCGGGCAGTTCATGGGTTTCTGCGCCATGGTGGCGACGCCCAGGGCTTCTTCTACGGGCTTGCCTTCGGCCAGCAGCTCCCGTGCGCGCGCCAGGGCAGAATCCAGGTCATCGGCGGTCACCGGCAAATACATGTTCTCGCGGTAATTCTCCAAATGCCCGCTGGTCGCAAATAGACGCGGGTCGAAGATCTGCGGAGTGATGACCTCGTCGTAACCGTAGTCAACATACAGCCCACGCACGTAGTCGATGAGGCGATTGTAGATGCTGGCGCCACGCGGCAAAAAAAAGGGCATCGCCGCGGCGTAGTCGTGAAACATGAACAGCTCGAGCTCTTTGCCGAGCTTGCGATGGTCCCGCTGCTTCGCTTCTTCGAGCCGCTTCAGGTAGGCGTCCAGGTCCGCCTGGCTCGGAAATGCCGTTCCGTAAATCCGCGCGAGCATCGGGTTCTTCTCGTCGCCGCGCCAGTACGCGCCGGCAACGGAAGTCAGCTTGATCGCCCCTAGGAAGCCTGTATGCGGCACGTGCGGGCCGGCGCAGACGTCCGCCCAAGTGCCTTCGGGCCGTCCTGGGCTCCCGTGGCGATACACGCTGATGCTCTCACCGCGGTCTTTGATGCCGTCGATGATTTCGCATTTGTAGTGCTCCCCCATTCCCTCAAACAGAGCGCGGACGGCTTCGTAGCTCATCTCTTCGCGATAGAAGGGCTTCTTGCCTGCGATGAGTTTGCGCATTTCTTTTTCGATGCGCAAAAGGTCGCGGTCAGTGAACTGTCCGTCGGGGCGGTCGAAGTCGTAGTAGAAGCCGTTGTCGACAGCGGGACCGATCGTTACCTGGGTGCCTGGGAACAGGCGCTGCACCGCGTCCGCCATGATGTGGGCGGTGGAGTGGCGAATGATCGCGAGGGCTTCGTCGGAGCTCGCAACAATGGGCTGGCACTCTGCGGCAGCGTCCACGGGCGTGTGCAGATCCACCACCGCGTCGCCAATCCGCGCTGCAATGACATCGTCGGCGAGCAGGCCTCGTGCTTCGAGGAGCTCGCGCACCGATCGCAGCTGGCCCTTCGGCTCGGCCATGGCCGTCACGAGTAGTGGGACATGGTCAGGGGACGCGATGCAATCATAGGAGTCGCGCCGCGCGCTCTCTCGTGTTTCTTGCTCTCTGCGTTCATTTTTGTAGGCGCGATTGGGATTGAACCAACGACCCCTACCGTGTCAAGGTAGTGCTCTACCACTGAGCTACGCGCCTAATTCCATCAAGCCCCGCAAATCCGGGGGCTGATCGAGTACATCCCAGCTTCGACACTGTCAAGCTGAGCGGTTCTGGGACTAAAGCCGATGGTGGGTGGGTTTCTCCAGCAACCACGCGTGGCAAGCCAGCGGGGCGTCGAACGGTTTCACTGGCTTCCGTTGGGCTACGCGGACCGCTTGTGGTTCCGACGCCCACAAGCGAGTCGCGCGCATAGAAACTCACGCCATCCTGTTTGGTCGCTAGCGACTACCTGCTCGCATGTATCCACCGCACAATACGCAACAATATCAGACGTTTATCGACGATGGGCTGATATGGCAGCCGCTGACACCCCCAGTTGACTGTGCCGGTGCGGGTTTGGCTGCCGGAGCTTCCCTTGCGCGGGCCAAAAATTGCCGGTATTAGCCGGCCCCCTGGCTCTCCGAATGCGCTGCATTCGGCTTTCGCGGCGACCCCTGGCGCCTGGGCTCATGTGCTCGCACCTGAGCGGTCATTCAAGAGGAGAATAGGTTTGGCTTCGGCGTCATTTTTTCAAGCCGTTCCGCCCGCACCCGGGCGTCCTGCCGCTGGTTCACCAGCCCCCGCTGCTGCTCCACCGCAGACGGGCGCGAGTGAGGGACCACCGCCAGCCACTGGTGAGGCGCCTGGTGCGCTCAGCATGCTCTTCCCGATCCTGCTGCTGTTGCCCCTGCTCTTCATCATGTTCTGGTCCACGCGTTCTCAGCAGAAGAAGCAAGCCGCGGCCATCAAAGACCTGAAGAAGGGCGACCGCGTGCTGACCCAGTCGGGGCTCGTGGGCAAGTTGGTTGAGGTTGGCGACCGCTACGCAAAGCTCGAGTTGGCTCCCGGGATCAAGGTGGAGGTATTGCGCTCCGGCTTGTTAGGCAAGGACACCGGGGAAGCGACCGAAGTCGAGAAGAAGAAGTGAGACAGACGTGACTCAAGCGCACCAAATCATTGCTTACATCTTTGCTGCTTTCTTCGTCATCTACGTTGGCATCGGTTACCTGAAACGCACCAAGCGCGCGCCGTTGTGGCTCGGCGCGATCTTCGCCGCCGCCGGCGGTGGCGCTGCGTGGAGCGATTCTTTCTGGCCGATGATCCTGCTGGCCTGCTTGACGCTGTCTTCTGGGCTTGCCGCCACGGAGCTCGTGGACATGGGCTGGCGGGTGCGCGCGGGCCTGGTGCTATCCGTGGCCGCGCTTGGCTTCACCTCGCTGTGGCCGACGCTGTCGACGCTGACGAGCAATCGGCTGCCTTGCCCGGCCTGGGTGCAAGAGCGCAACGAATTCCGCCTGGTAGCGGGGCTGGATCTCCGTGGCGGACTGCGGCTCGTCTACACTGTGGACGTCGACGAAGCCATCAAGGACAAGCGCGACCACTACTACGAGGAAATGCGCACCGCCCTTGCCAAGCTGTACGGCCTGCACAGCGGGGACGAGGCGCCGACGGAAGCCACCCTGGTGAAGCTGCGGGAGTTGGTCAAGGTCGAGGCGCCGCGGGGCGCGGCGAAGGTGCTGCGGCTAACGCTTACGGACAAAGCAGACCCGAACAAGATCGATACACGCTTCCTCGACACCTTCCGAGGGGACCTGACCTTTGCGCAGAGCTCCGACAAGAAGTCTTGGGAGTTCAGCATCAAAGAAGAGAGCGAGTCGGGGATTCGCGAACGCGCCGTGAACCAAGCGCGTGAGATCATCTTGCGTCGCGTCGACGAGCTTGGCTTGCGCGAAGCCTCAGTCTCCACCCGCGACGAAGACATCATCATCGAGATCCCGGGCAAGGACGAAAAAGACTTCGCGACGATCCGCGATATCATCAGCCAGACCGCGCGCCTCGAGTTCAAGCTTCTCGACGACGACGATGACTACATGGGCACCGTGGCCAAGGATGCCAAAGCCGAAAGCCTGCCCGAAGGCCTGGAGTTCCTGCGCGAGAACGCCCCTGTCGGTCTCGACGAAAACGGTGACCAAATCAACAAGCAGGTCACCTACGCCTACCTGAAGAAGGGCGAAAAGGAGACTTCCCGGGACGCACTGCAGCGTATGCGGGAGTGGGCGGCGACCCTGGAGCCGCCGCCGGATCGGGAGCTTGGCTTCGAGCTGGCTCGGGTAACGGATCCGGACACGCAGCAGGAGACCGAAGACGGCTGGCGTACCTACTTGCTACGCAGTCGTGCGGAAATCACCGGTGACATGGTGCGTGAGGCGGCGGCGGTGCCGGATCAGGGGCAGGGCAGCCTTGGCGGCTGGTACGTCGCGCTGACCTTCACAGATCAGGGCGGCCGCATCTTCGACCGCATTACGACGGCAAACGTCAAACGCCGCTTTGCGATCATCTTGGACAACCGCGTGGAGAGCACGCCGGTGATCTTGACGCGTATCGCCGGCGGCAACGCCAGCATCACTATGGGTTCGGGGGATCCGCAGATCCAGCTGCGCGATTCCCGCAACTTGGAGTTAGTACTGCGCTCGGGCGCGCTGCCCGCGCCGATTTCGCCCTCCAACGAGCAGGCAATTGGTCCCAGCCTGGGGCGCGACTCGATTCGCCTGGGCGTGCAAGGCGCTCTCGGCGGCGCGCTGCTCGTGCTCCTGTTCATGTTCGCCTACTACAAGCGCGGTGGGCTGATCGCGGACGTTGCCGTCGGCTTCAACCTGTTCTTGCAGCTGGCGGTGCTGGCGACTTTTGGCGCGTCGATGACGCTGCCGGGCATTGCCGGTCTCGCACTCACTATGGGTATGAGCGTGGACGCGAACGTGCTCATCAACGAGCGAATACGCGAGGAGCTGAAGTCCGGCAAGAGCCCGAGAGCAGCGGTCGAGGTGGGGTACAGCAAAGCGCTCTCCGCCATCGTGGATGGTCAGCTCACCACGTTGATCTCCGGAGTGGTGCTAGCGCAATACGGCACCGGCCCAATCAAGGGCTTCGCAGTCACGCTGATCGTCGGTGTGACGATCAGCATTTTCACGGCGCTGGTCGTCAGTCGCGTGCTGTTCGACTTGTGGGTGCGCGGCTTCGGTCGCCTCAAGACGTTGGACATCGGGTAGCCGAAGGACACGATCATGGAATTCTTCAGCTCCGGTAAGACCTACGACTTCATGAAGTTGCGCCGCGTGTGCGCGATCATCAGCTTGGTGATGATCGCCGCCAGTGTGGTCGGCATCTTCAAGCCCGGCCCCAACCTCGGTACCGATTTCAAGGGCGGCACCGAGGTGGAGGTCGCCTTCAAGCAGGGCGTCGACGCGGGCAGCATCCGTGCTGCCGTCAAGGCGGCTGGGTTCTCCAGCCCGGACGTCGTCAAAGTAGACGACGAAAGCAATCCCCACCGCTACCTGATCCGCGTGCAAGAGGTCAGCACCATCGAGGAGCCCAAGCAGCGGGAGATCGAGGGGCGTCTCTGTTACGGCGAGGGCCTCTCCGAAGCGGAGTGTCCGGCCGCAAAGCAGGCCACGGAAGTGAAGTTCAGCCCGGGTGGCGACAAGATCAGCGTGCGCTTTCGTGAAGCGCCGGATCTGGGTTGGGTCAAGCAGCGCATGGTGGGCGTGGAAGGCGTGGCCTTGCGCGAGGGCGACAACAACCCGCTGCTGCAGAATGCCCGCGACCACAAGGTCGAAATCCAGCTGATGAGCAAGGGCGACCAGCTGATGGCAGGTCTGCGTTCCGCGCTTGGTCAAGACAAGGTTCCGGAAGCCGCCCTGCGCGTCGAGTGGATCGGCCCGAAAGCGGGCTCGCAGCTCCGCGACGCTGCCCTCAAGAGCATCGCCATCTCGCTGGTGTTCATCATGGCCTACATCGCGTTCCGCTTCGATCTGCGCTTTGCGCCGGGCGCAGTGATGGCCTTGATGCACGACGCCTTGATCACGGTCGGCGTCTTGATCGCCATGCGCAAGGAATTGAACCTGACTACGGTCGCAGCGATCCTGACGATTATCGGCTATTCCGTGAACGACACCGTGGTGGTGTACGACCGCGTGCGTGAGAACCTGGGCAAGCTGCGTGGTGCGACCTTCGCCAGCCTGATCAACGTCAGCTTGAGCGAAATGCTCAGTCGTACGCTCATCACCAGCGGCACGACCATTTTCAGCTTGCTGGCGTTTTTCATCCGCGGCACCGGCACGCTCAAAGACTTCGCGTTCACGCTGATCATCGGCCTGCTCTTGGGTACCTACTCCTCTATCTACGTCGCACTGCCCCTGACCGAGTGGCTCGACCGAATGTTCTTCGGCAACAAGACCAGCCCCCAGAAGAAGAAGCGCAGCGGGGCCAGCCCGCCCCGCGCCGAGATCCAGGGCACCTGAACCAACGTCGACACGTAACCCTGTTGCGTCATGGTGCGTCGCTGGTTCTTTGCAGTATTGCTCCTGCTGTCCTGCAGTCGCGGCGGCGGGTCCGAACCACCGCCCGCCGTCACGGTGGCGCCTGCTGCGGAGGCAACGACGGCGCCGACGTCAAGCCCGCCCGTGGCCATCTCAGCTGAGCCCGAGTCCAAGCTCGGCCCGCCCGGGCCCGGCGTCGGAACCTACGTTGGCGCTGCTTGCAACGGGCGAAGCTACGAACGGGTCGTTACCCTGGGGTCAGAGGGTGCCATCGAGGTGGTCGACCGAGTCTCGCCCTGTCCGCCAGGCGCGCAGTGCGTTTGGTCGGGCATCGTCGTCCGCAGCGGTAAGTACTCCGTGCGGGGCCCCACGGAGCTAGGTAAGCCGTTCCGCGTCGTACTGTCCTTGGTCGGCGCACAGGATCCGAAAGCCAGCGTGCTGCCGACGCATTTGCTCTGGTGGGAATCCCGCGGCTCCCTGACGGAGCCGGATGAAAGCTGCCGCTATGTGCGGCGCCTGTGAACCTGCGCATCCGATGGCGCGCGGTTGATGGAGCCCAGCGACGCAAGGGCGCCAGCGTCTAGGCCAGGGCGGCGGGCTGTCCGCACTCGCGATTCGCGGGCACCGCTTCGTCGATGTGTTTGGGAGGGGGCAGCCCCAGCTCGTCGAGGATCTTCACGAACGCGGCCTTGGATTTGCCGGCAACGCGCGGATTGTGGCGCTTCTCTTCTCCGATGCTGGATTGCGTGTGCCCCTTGTAGTCGTGGCCGGGCCACACGACGGTGCTGTCCGCCAATTGGAAAAGCACCTTGGTCAGGGAATCCCAAAGGACTTCAGAGCTCCCGTTTTGGAAATCCGTTCGCCCGGTTCCGCGCACTAACAGCGCGTCGCCTGTGAAGACGTTTCCGTCGACTAGAAAGCTCAAACTGTCGTCGGTATGTCCCGGCGTTTCCAGGATGCAGATCTCAAGGTCGCCAAGCACGACTCGGTCCCCGTGCCGGACCTGTAGGTCCGCACACTTGGCACCACGGGTGGAGCCGATGCTGCGGGCTCCCGTCCGTTCGCGCAACGCACCGCTGGCCGTGACGTGATCGGCGTGCACATGCGTGTCGAGCACGTACTCCAAAGTGAGGCCCAGTTCTTCAATAAGCTTCAAGTCGCGCTCGAGCTGTTCGCGCACGGGATCGATCAGGGCCGCGCTTCGGGTGCGGGGATCCGCCACCAAGTAGGTGTAGGTCGAGGTTTCTCGGTCGAATAGTTGTCGTAACAGCATGGTCTTCCTCCGATTCGCTTCGAAGACAGTGCAGTTGCCGTGCCACCCAAGAGCTTCGCGAAGTTCCGGGGTCGTGAAACGAATTGAAACGTTATCTGAAACAATCGCTGTAACGCTGTGAAACGAGAATCCAGCGAGTATTCCCCCGCATGCGGCGAAATCGCCCGGATCCCACGCCGTTCGTTGCCGTAGGCGTTGGCACGCCGGCTGCACTGTATTTCGGCGTCACCATGATGCCCCTAGTCATCGCACTTTCCGTGCTCGTCGGAGTCAGCTTGGGCCTACTCGGCGGTGGCGGCTCCATCCTCACGGTGCCGCTCCTCGTCTACGTCGCCGGGATGGAAACCAAAGCGGCCATCGCCATGAGCCTACTCGTCGTGGCGGTGACAAGTGCGGCGGGAGTCGTCTCCCATGCCCGCGCCGGACGAGTGCAGTTTCGAACCGGAGCACTTTTCGGTGTTGCGGGCATGGTCGGCGCCTACGCTGGCGGGCGCGTCGCGGCGTTCATTCCAGGCACGTGGCTCCTAGTTGGCTTCGGTCTCATGATGCTGGCCACCGGCTTCGCGCTGCTGCGGGGCCGACAAGCCGAAGCGCCGAAGGTGCAAAAGCTACCGGTGTTCCGCGTGCTCTTGGACGGCGTTGTCGTTGGACTCGTGACTGGATTGGTCGGAGCGGGAGGCGGATTCCTAGTGGTGCCGGCGCTCGTGCTCCTGGGTGGCATGCCCATGAACGTCGCCGTTGGCACGTCGCTGTTCGTGATTGCTCTCAAGAGCAGCGCTGGATTCGCCGGCTACTTGCACAGCGTTGAAATCGATTGGGGACTTGCGGCGGGAGTGACCGCGGCGGCCACGGTGGGCGGGTTCTTCGGGAGCCGTCTGGTGGGCAAGATCTCCGAGACCGCGCTGCGCCGCGGGTTTGCGGGGTTCGTGCTGGTGATGGCCGTGGTGCTCTTGGTCAAGGAACTGCCTGGCGAGCTGGGCCTGCACCTGGGCGCCCTGAGCGCCGTCGGCCTGGGCGCCGCGACCTTGGCCCTGCTCGCCCTCGCCGCCACGCACCTGGTGCGCCGCGAAAGCTGAGGCGCTCGCCGCCACGTGGTTGGCATTGGGTTCCCGGCGCTCCGAGGGGCCCAGGCCGAGAGGAGTGGCCCGGCGCCGGCCCAGGGCCCCGACCCAAAACCCAAAGCCTCATGCAGAGAGCAGAAAAACCGCTGTGCGGGCCCGCGGTGTGGCACTTCTTGCGGCCGTGATTACCTTGGATTGTCGATGACGGAGCGCGGATACCTAACCCTGTTTTCAATGCGCGGCGCATCGCTACGCCTGCACTGGTCGCTGCCCCTGGGCATGTTGGTCTTCGGTGGGCTGCGGGTGGCGCCGGCATTTTGGTTTGGGTTCTTCTTGCTGGTGTTGATTCACGAACTCGGTCACGCCTTTATCGTCAAAGCCTATGGGCATCGCGTGCTGTCGGTGGACGTCACGGGCTTCGGTGGGCTGTGCCGCTGGTCGGGCTCTGCGTCGGTGATGGAGCGCGGTCTCATCGCTTGGGGCGGCGTGCTGGCCCAGGCGGTCTTGTTGGCCATCACCTTCGGGGTGCTGCTGGTCGTGGGCGCTCCCAAGGCACTGTGGGCGCGCGAGCTTGTCAGTGTGTTCACCTACACGAACCTGTGGATCATCGGGTTGAACTTGCTGCCCATCCCACCTCTCGACGGCGCCGAAGCTTGGGGCTTCTTGCGTAACTTGATCAAGGGCGCGGGCTTTCCGCGCCCGGGTCAGCGTCTTCGCGTGCGCCTGAACGACGACGCGCCCGAGCCGCCGCATGCGGACGCCGTGGTGTGGCGGCCAGGGGATCGCGATCCACGCTTTCAGCGTCCCGTGCAGCAGGTGTGGACGAAGTACCGCGACAGTGAGCGCCCGCCTCCCGCAGCGCCGAAAGAAAACGGCAAGGGCGGAAACGGAAAAAGCGGCACCAGCAACGACGACCTCGCGCGCATGCTGAAAGACATCGGCGATGAAGCGGGCCGGGCGCGCCGCTAGCTTTCCAAACTAGACAAAATCGGGCCAGCGTCTACGCTTCCAGGTGTGTCTTTGCCTCGGGTCTTCGCTATCGCAGCGCTGCTTGGCTTCTCTTGCGGCTGCCAAGGCGACCCTGTGGGCACGGTGCCCGCAGACGCCGGCGCGGCGGACGTTGCGACAGAGGCAGCTTTCGACGCGGGACCGTACAAATGGGAACTGGTGTACGAAGACCCCACGGCGGGGCCTGACGACGCGCTGCACGCCATCTGGGGCTCGGGGGGATACATCGTCGCCGTCGGCAGCAACGCGCTGACCGTGGAGTTCGACGGGTCGACTTGGTATGCGCGCAACAAGACGAATGGAGCGCACTTGTACGGCGTGTGGGGCACGTCGCCCGACGACGTAGCCGCCGTGGGGCAGTACTCCTTCAACGGCACGCCGGCCATCTTCTACAAGAACGCCGGTGGCTGGATCGTTGGTGGACCGTTTCCTTCAGGCATGCAGGTTCTGACCAGCGTGTGGGGGGTGGGCACGCAGAAGTACTTCACCTCCCTCGATGGGCGCATCTACCAAGACGATCCCGTCAACAAACCCTCGCAGCCGTACCACCTGGCGGTGATCACCGGCGGCTGTCCGATTGGCAACCCCGTCAGCCCTCAGCTCAACGGCATCGACGGCACCGGGCTCGACAACATCATGGTCGTCGGCGACGAGCGGCTGCAGGCGCACCGCGACGGCACGGACGGCTGGGCGACGTTTTGCGCCCTGGCTCCCGAAGTGCAATTCAGTTCGGTGACGGCGATCCCGGGCTCGACGGATTTTTACGTGGGCGCGAACTTCCACGGGCTGTATCGCTGGCTTGGCCGCACGGAGCCCATGGCGCAGATTTTCGAAGATCGCGGCTTTGCCGGGGCGGACAAGGCGTATCTGCAAGGCATGTGGGCGGCGCATGGCGCGCTCGTCGTCGCAGTTGGCAGCGGCGGCAAGGTGCTCATCTATGACGGCACCCAGGCGGGCGCCAAGACGATCCCCGCGCCCACGACGGACGAGCTTTACGACGTGTGGGGTCTCAACGAGCGCACGCTGTATATCGTGGGCAAAGGCGCGCGGATCTGGCGCCTGACGCTGCCCTAGCCGCGGCAGCGGCGTCAGGTATCGTTCCGGTGGGTTCGCCGTTTTTCGGGTCACGCCTGCGGCCGCCGTTCGTTGTCTCATCAAAGGAGGCGACATGTACGAGTTTCTAAGAATGGGTGGCGTGCCGATGGTTTTCGTTTTGCTCTTTGGAGGATTGACCATGGCGGCAGCGATTGCTTTTGCCCGCCGCCCCATGGAGCGGCTGGTGGGCATGATCCGGGGCATGAGCATAGCGACGGTGTTTGTCGTGCTGAGCGCAGTAGCGGGGGGACTGGTGGCAACCTTCACCAACATCCCGCACACCCCCGAGTGGGCCAATCATCCGCAGATCCACTTGATCGTCATGGCTGGCATCGGCGAGTCGCTCACTTGCGCCATCGTCGGTTTTAGCTTCCTCGCCATGGCCTGGTTGATCACGGCCTTGGGCGTGCGCCGCATGGGCCAGGTGGCGTAGAGGGACGAGCGCGTGAGTCCGGACCGTGCAGACTCGGCTGTTGTTGGGCTGCGGCGTGGAGACGCCGCGGCCTTCGACGCCGTCTACGACGCGTATCGCGCACGCATCTTCGGGTTCTTGGTTCGACTCACCAAGAATCGCGCACTCGCTGAAGACCTGCTGCAGGAGACCTTCCTGCGGCTTGCGCGTTCGGCGCCGGATCTTGCGGCGGACACCAATGTGCGCGCTTGGCTGTTCCGCGTGGCGCGCAACCTGGTCATCGATCACCAGCGCTGGGCACTGCTGGACTTCGATCGTCTGTTTGAGCTTTCCTTGTGGCCCCGAGCGGTGACTGACGCAGCGGCCACACCGCTGGACCTTGCCGAAGCCAGCGAGACCGGACTGCGCCTCGAGCGTGCGCTCGGCGAGCTGAGCGCGGAGCATCGCGAAGTGCTGCTGCTCGTTTCTGTGGAAGGCATGGAGCCAGCCGAGGCCGCCGAGGTGCTTGGCATCCCCGGCGCGACGCTGCGCAAGCGCCTCTCTCGGGCGCGAGAGCGCCTGCAGGACATGCTGCAAGCCGGAGAATGGACCGCTGCAAAAGGAGCCCTCGGATGAAAGACGACCTCGACGTGATGCTGTCGCAGCTCGTGCCCCAGGACGTGGATCGATTTCGCAATGAGCGCACCCGCGCCTTGGCTCAGGAAGACCTGCGTGGCGCCGTAAATATGCGCCGGCGCAGGCTACGTTCCTATGAGCCGCTGCTGGTGGCGGCGGCCTGCGTGGTGTACTTGAGCTGGGCGTTCATGCGCGCCGCGGCGGCGCTGGGGGGCTGACAACGCTGAGATCTCCGCTGGTCGGAAGCCGCGTTGCCGGAGATCGAAACCGCTTGCCAGAACTACGAGCCTCCCAAGTAGGCGCGGGGCCGTGGGACGCGCTATCCTGCGCGACATGAAGCGCATGCCATGGATTGCCATTTTCTGCTTGGGGCTCAACGGTTGTGGTGGAGACGACGCTGCAGGGGGCAGTGGCGGTACCGCGGGCAGTGGCGGGGGCTCGGGCGGAGCTGCCGGCTCGGCTGGCAGCGGTGCCACTGCGGGCAACGGCGCCACGGCGGGAAGCGGCGGCAGTGCGGGCAGCGCTGGGTCGTCCGGCTGCGGCAAGGCGGCGCCTGCGAACGGCAAGATAGAGATCGCCCATGGCGGCGAGACCCGCAGCTATCAGCTGCACGTGCCCAAGGGCTACGATCCGGCAAAGGCTACTCCCTTGGTGATGAACTTTCACGGGCGCACGGCGGCTGCGCTTGGAGACGCTGCGAAAAACCAAGAACTAGTCAGCAAGCTATACGCCAAGGCCGACGCGGCTGGTTTCGTCGTGGTCAATCCCCAAGGACTGACCGAGCCTGACGGCACACAGACCTGGAATGCAGGTCTGTGCTGTGCCGCGGACAAGAGCCGGGATGATTTGGGGTTCATCGATGCGGTGATCGACGAGCTGCAGGCAACGCTCTGCATCGACACCAAGCGCATCTACGCCACGGGTCTGTCCAACGGAGGCTTCTTGTCGCACCGCCTTGCATGTGAGCGCTCCGAGCGATTCGCCGCAGTGGCCCCGGTCGCGGCATACAATGGCATGCCCAGCTGCAACCCAACCCGGCCGACGCCGCTGATCAGCTTCAATGGCACCGCGGATCCTTTGGTCGGCTACGCGTCGAGCCAAAGCTCGAATCAAGCCTGGGTCACCCGCAACGGCTGCAACGCAACCCCCACGGAAACCTTCAAGAACGGGGACAGCCACTGCGACACCTATTCCGGCTGTACCGGGGGCGGCGAGATCGTGTTCTGCACGGTGGACGACGGTGGCCACACTTGGCCCGGGGGTGCGGACCTTTCCGTTTTCGGGTTCGGCAAGACCACCAACGATCTCATCGCCAACGACGCGCTCTGGGACTTTTTCCAGAAGCATCCGCTGCCGTAGCTCTAGAACTTCGGTTTCACCTGGGGCCGCACTCCGCCTTGACGCCGATCGCGTCGTTGTTGTCTTCGCGACACTCGTTGAAGGTCTTGTTGTTCGGATCCTGAGCGATCTTGGCGCTGTAGGTGTCGTTCTGACCGCCGCTGCCTGCGGGAACAGAGAACTGGATGGTCTCACTCTGGCCTGGCCCCAAGGGCTGCGTCGTGACCACGCTGCCGATCTTATTACTGCCGTTGTAGACGTCCACGGGCACGCCGGCGGGTAGCCCTGAGAGACCGACGTTGCGCACGGTGACGTGCACGATGACCGGATCGCTGCACTCGACGCTGACGGTGACGACTGCATCCGGAGCGTCGAAGAGCCCCTTGTCCTGCACGTTCTGCCGGAAGTTGTTCAGCCAGGGCAAAGTCCAGTTGGCGACCTGGCTGGTCGGGATGAGGCCATAGGTATTCGGCGCGGTGCAGGCGCTGTCGCGGTCGTCGCAGATATTCGAGACCGAATAGGCGTGCTGGTTCCAGAGCGTGCGCGTGCCCACCCAGGAGTTTTGTTTGTCGCCCCAAACGGTCAGGCCGCGGTACGCGGTTTGACCCGTCGGAGGCTTCCACGCCGGGCGATTGTTGGCGGCGTCAGCTGTGTTCCATGGCGCGACGTTGCACTTCCAACCCGATGCAGACGGATCTGCTCCGTTCGAAACCATCACGATCTCCGAGTGGCCGTCGCCGTCCACGTCTGCGACGATGGAGGCTTCTGTGCCAGTGAAGGACGTCGTCAGCTCCGCCAGCAACACCTTGCCCGTGGTGCCGTCGTACACCCACAAGAAGCACTCGTCGTTGTAGATGACCTCGGCTTTGCCATCCCCCTCAAAGTCGAAGACGCTTGAGCCCGTGACGGACGAAGACAGATCGTGGTTTGGCGCTTCCCACACCACCGCCAGGCTGTTGTTGGTGTAGTTGGGCTTGATCATCGAGTACTTGTTCTGTTGCGCGACGCCAATTTCCGCCTTGCCGTCGCCGTCGAAGTCCGCGACCGTCGGCGGGCCGCCGCTGCCCGTACCGGGAAGGGTGAAGGGCCCGATCTCGTCGGCGCCCGTGGCTCCTTCGAGGATCCACACCTTGCCGCCCGAAACGATGACGACTTCAGGCTTCTTGTCGCCGTCGAAATCCGCCGCGGCGCTCAGGCCGTTGGGGATCGCCGCGCCGAGGGGCCCCGCGGCGGCGCGGTTCCACAGCAGCGTGCCGTCCTTCTTGTAGGCAGAATTGCTCGCGAACAGCTCCAGGCTGCCGTTCCCGTCCAGATCCACGAAGAAGGACAGCGCCTGGGACACCGGACCGCCGCTGCCTGCTGTGCCGTTGAATTGATGGGTGATGGTGGTGCCGCTGATGGTCCATACCGTCGCGCCGAAGGCCGCTTCGGGGTTGCCGTCGTTGTCCATGTCGCCAAGGGCGATGCCGCCGCCCCAGCCGAAGGTGCTTGGATTCGGGTTCGGATAGGGCTTGTCGGAGAGGCCCAACACCTTGCCGTCGCCACTGATGAGCGCGAGCTTGCCTTCGCCGGTCATTGCGACGACTTCCATGCTGCCGTCGCCGTCAATGTCCCCGAGCGCGGTACTCATCGCCGCGAAGCCGACGCTGCTGGGCTCCGCGCGACGCAAGGACCAGAGCGTGATGCCCGTGCGCCCGTCCACGGCGCGCAGGACGCCGGTCTTGCACTGGCTCACGGCGTCGCCCGTGCAGTGGCAGCAGGTGGCTTTGGCGTTGCCTGATACAAAGACGACAGCGGGCGCATCCCCGGCGTTGACGGTGCCGTCGCAGTTGGAGTCGTAGATGCGCCCGACCGTGGGCGTGGACCAGGTGTCAATGGAACCCGGGAACTCCGGTGGTTTCACCTCTTGGCCCCACTGCCACTTCTTGGTTGTGTTCAAGTTGCCTGCGGTGGGGAAGAACTCGCACTTCTCGAAACAGGTGCCGCCGTCCGCAGCGGTGCCAGCGTCTCCGCAGATGGGTGGCAGATCAACGCAACGCCCCGCGTTGGTCACGGTGCTGGTGCAGACCGGGCCGCCGTCTGTAGCGCCTCCGCCGTCACTGCTGCCGCCGTCGTTCTTGTCGCCCAAGCTTGTTTCGCAGTACTTGCCGGCGCCGCAGTCCGCCGAGCTCTGACACGGCTTGCCCGGCGTCTTGCATTGCTCGAACAAACACACGTCGCCCGAGGGACAGCACGTGCCGTTGCAGGAAAGCTCCGCAGACTCGCAGCAGATCCCTTTGGAACACACGCCGGTTTCACACGGCATGGTCGGCCCGCATTGCTGCGCGCCTCCGCCAGTGCCCGAGTCCAAGTTGATGCCGCCCCCGGTGCTGGCGTCGTTGCCGCCCGCGCCCGCCGCCGCGCCGATACCGCCGCCGCCCACCACCTTGCTCTCGTCGCCGCCGCCACAAGCGACCGCGATGCAAAAAGGTAGCGTCAATGAAGTGAGGGCGACTAGGCGAAGGTTGCGCATGGTGAAGGGGCTCCTGGGGGCTGCCAAAGGATAACAAAACTTCGAGGGGCTCGCCCGCCTCGGGGAGTCCACATCGGTTTTCCCCGGCATGAGCTTGGGTGTCCGAGTCAGGTGCCGGCGACGGAGTCTGCGTACCGAGTCGGTGGCAGAGGCGAGCGTCGACGCGCCGCCGTGCCGGGGACGGTGGCAGGTTCCCAGTCGCGCTGGTGCAACTCCGAGCGCGCTCGCGTCTCAGGCGTCAGTGCGACAAGCGCCAACGGCGGCACCTTCAGCACCCTCAGCGTCGCGGCCAGCCCCTTCACAGTGACCCAACAGGCCTTCACTCCCACCCACGCCCTCGTGTGCGGAACCTGAGGTCATCCAGGCACGAACAACACTCCGCGGGCGCGCCCTGCGTGGCGGTGCTCAACTCAGTTGTCTTCCCCCAAGGTCTTGCTCCTGAAGCAAGCGCGTGATGTTCGCGTGGCTGGTCGCCGCCCCATCGGACTCCCGCGACACCGCCTGATTGCCAGACCGATGAGAAGCAGCAGGAACGGAACGCTTCGAGGGACGTGACGGGCTCCCGGTGTGGCGCAACCACAACCGCTGTCGTCTTCTGCACGTGGTGTAGTGCCAGTACCCGCTGCGTCCGGGATGGCCGAATCGGTTCCGGAGTCAGCGGCGGCTCCGGCGTCAGGAGCGATGCAGCCTCCGTCCACGGCTTCGGGCTCCCTAATGGACCGGACGGATGGTTGCTCACCCGGGGACGGCCCTGCGGCTAGAGTGATTCCGCACCCAAGACTGGCGAATCGGGTACGCCCGTTTTCGTCGACGATGAATCCAGATGGGTCGAGGCGGTCGCCGTTTGGCGAAAAGCGTGTGGCATGGATGCCTTCCAGCCCTTGCCCGAGCTCGGCAAGCGTCGACCAGCTGATGAGATAGCGAAGTCCGTCGAAAGCGGCGATTTGGCCCACGCCTGACGCGACCATGAAGCCGGCCTTGTCGATCAGTGCGCCGCCGTGGCCCGCGCGCGCGGCCATCAAACTTCCCCCCGCGCCCCCAAACTGATTCCATGTGATCCAGTAGCCGTCGGGCCCGACCACGACCTGGGGAAGGGTCTGTTGACCCAGTCCAACCGCCACCGGACTGGGTGGACCCGCGACGCCCGACGCTGAAACGTGAGCGGAATACACATCACCGGAGTCGGCTGTCTCGTCCGTCCACACGAAGAGATAGCCCGAGCCGTCGCTGGCGGCTTCCCAGTCTTTGGTCTTGGCAGACGCGATGAGCCACGGGCTCTTGTCCGGCAAACTGCCATCAGCCAAGACACGCACAGCCTGAAGGCTCGCGCCGGTGTTCCACACCACGAGGAAGTCCGTGCCGTCGGAAACGACACCCAAAGGGTCGAAATTCGAGGCGGGCGCGGCAAGGGGAACGGGCAGCGCGGTCGGGTCGAGTAGCGTGCCATCGTCGAGGATGCGCTGAAACGACACACCGACGCCCGAGTTGCCCTGCAGCGTGAGCCACTGTCCATTTGAGTGCGCGACCGACGCGGCAGGCGCGGCAAGCTGAAAACCGATCCCGTCCAGGCTCTCTCCTTGCGGGCTCAGACGGTTCGCGTAAGTAAGCTGTGCGGATTGCCAATGGCGTCGCTCGCGCCACAGCACGAGATACGACGAGTCACCGGCGGAGATCGCGGAAAGTTGGCGTGGCGCGGGCTTGGTGTCGAGCACGAGCGGCGCGGCGTCGATCGGTGTCGCGTCCAACTGCAGCCGTTTCGCGAGAACGGCAAAAGACTCCTGCCACAGCGTCCCGCAGCCCTTGTCGTCGCAGACCAGTTCGAGCTGCAGGCGTGGCCCCGCTTGGGTGGGAAGCGCGGGCGCTACGACGACCGTGGGACCCAGCGTACCGTCCAGCCCAAGCTCGGCCCCATGCACGGGATCCCCGCCGGTCTCTGTCCACACCACCACGTAGTTGGTTCCGTTGAAGGCGAGGCCTGCGTTGCTTGGTTTTTTCGATGTATCGGCAACGGAAAGCGGCGGCGCGTCGAGCAGCCCCCCGTTGGCCGCGACGCGAGCGGCATGTAGGGATGGGTTGGACGGGATCCCTTGCAGCCAGGACACGACGAAGTCTCCGGCGCCCGAAGCGGCAGCGGAAACGCGGTAGGTCTGGCCCGGAACATCCTTTGCGATCTGGATCGGAATCACGTCCTGCGCGGTGAGGTTCGCGGAAAAGCGCTGCGCGAACACCGACGCGACGCTGGTGGTGCCCTCGCTCCACGCCAACACGAATCCCGCGCCATTCCGCGAAACGCCCGTGCGTAGAATCGGATTCGCAGCGTTCCGGACTGCGACCGGCGCGGCCGCCTGGTTGCCTTTATCGAGCCGCACGGCGTTCAGTTTCGCCGCGTCGCCCCACGCCACGACGCACTCGCCCGCGGAGCAGGCCACGGTCGGCCGCGTTGCGTTCGTCCCGACGTCGGCGAGATGAATCGGCGCTGAGAGCGTGTTGCCATCTGTACCCACCCTTTGCGAGACGATTCGATTGGGTGTTCCCGGCTCCGTCCAGGTCACGAGAAATTGGGTGCCGTCGAACGCAATGTCGGGCGTCTCAGCGCCTATACTGCCCAGCGACGTCGAACCCTTGCTGATCGTGCCGTTTGCGGCGATGCGATTCAGGGGGATCCCTCCACCGTCCAGCAGCTCCCACGCGATCAGAAACGTGCCCTTCCCGTCGGCGGCCAAGCGCGGGTTGATGCCGTCGATGGGTACGTAAGTCGGATCGGCGATGGGCAGTGCGGGTCCAACTTCCGGATCGGTCGCTGCGCGCTGCTGCCAGTCCGCTATGGGCTCCGCCGCGCCCTGGCCACAAGCCGCAGCGAGAAGCGCTGCACCCAGCTCCATCGTTCGCCCCCGCATGCTGTAAGGCTAACAGATCCGGCTTCACACGCACGATGAACCCGGCTTCGCCTTGGAATCCTAGCCGGACCATTCGGGGTGCGTGTTTCTCTCCATTTTGTTGGAGAAGCCGAGAGCGGACGGACCTCGGGCCCGTGGTCGTTGTAACGTGGCGTGCATGGCGCGGCGTGGGCTGTTTGTAGTTGTCGCACTGGCCGTGGTGGCAGTCGGGATCGCGGTGGCAGCGTATTCCCTGTTGCAGCGCGAGTCGGCCCAGGCGGGTCCCATCGAAGGCGCGCGCGGGCAGCCTGGGGCAACTCCGAGCGCGATCGCGTCTCAGCTGCCAGCAGCGGCGCCGTCCGCGGACAAGCCCGCGCGGGTTGCGCCAAAACGCCCCGACGACGAACTGCCGCCCACCTTGGAGCAGCAGCGGGCGCGCCTGTACGCGCGGATGCAGAGCGAGCTGGGCTTGTCGAAAGCCGAGTTAGAAAAGGTGCGCGCCATCATCGAACCGTCGCCGGTGGTCGGTCAGGGCAACCCCAAGATCAGCAAACACAAGATGACGCGCTCCGAGTGCTGGGACATTCGCGAGCGCGCGGGGCTGCATGCCCCGAAGCACCTCGAGGCACTCGCGAAGCAGGAAAAGCAATGCGGCGCGCGCTACATGTCTCCCATCGGCCGTGGCGAGCAGGACACTACGGTGTGCATCGACCAATACGAGTTCCCGAACGTGCCCTGCGAATACCCGGTGGTCTATCCCAGCGCGAAACAGGCGGCAGAACTGTGCGCGGCAGTCGGCAAGCGCCTGTGCGATGCCCACGAGTGGGAAGGCGCTTGCGCCGGCAAGTTGTTGCCGGCGGAAAAAGAGTATCTGTGGGACCGCCCGCGGCGCATCGAGATGGAGTACTTCAAGAATCAAGATCGCGAGATCGTCTGGGCCTACGGTTCAAAGATGGACCAGTCGAAGTGTGCGACCGGCGCTTCGAAGAGCTCGACCTGCGATGGCGGTGGTTGGGAAACGTGTGGCTCGAACACGTTCCCCGCAGGAGCGTTTCCTGAGTGCGTCAGCAGCTTTGGCGTGTACGACCAGCACGGCAACGCCGCCGAGCACATGAACCTGCCCATGAAGCCCGACGAGCTCACCAGCCGCGGTGGCCTTGGCGAAACCGAGATGAAGGGCAGCTGGTTCATCTTCAAGCGCGAGCCGTCGCACAAAGACGACTGCCGCTGGCGCGCTCCCTCTTGGCACGTGGGCCGCGTCGCGAGCGTGACGAGCCACGCCAACTACCACTTGGGTTTTCGCTGCTGCAAAAGCGTTGGAGCGGGGAAGTAGCGCAAGGCCACAGGGCACGGGCAAGGCGTCGCTAAACAGCGGGCAGCGCGCTGTCGGCACCACGCTGTGTCTCTTCGGCGGCGGCGCGTGTTGTGTCGAGGGCGTGCAGCTCGTATTCGCCCTGGCAGGTCCGACCGACGATTAGCTTGATGGCGCGGGCGCGTGGGTCGATCAGGGCGTGCATGATGGTCATGTTGAGCGCGTCGCCATGGCAGCAGATGGTGTTCATGCCGCCGCTGCCGTTGTCGTGATCTGCAAGTAGCGCGCGAATGTCGCTTTGGGAGTACGCGTGCCCGTCCCGCAAGATTTCCAGATAGCGTCGCTCGCGCTCGATGTTGGTGGCATGGATGTCGTAGCCCGCGCCGATGCCCGTGGTGATCGCTCCTACGGGCACTTCGACGTGCTGCAGCTCCGGCAGCATGTACTTGTTGAAGGCGTACAGGATAGCGTCGTCGTTTGGCCGGCGCGGCCTGCGTCGCGTTGCCGAGAGCTCTACTACCGCGCGCGCTCCGGAAGCATCCACGAGCGTGATGAGCCCGCCATTGGTGACGGGTGTGCCCTCGATGAGCTGCACGGCCTCGGCCACATCGTGACAGGCGTCGAGACACTCTTGGGCGAGAAGCGTGACGAGGAGCGCCGCCTTGCGGCGGTCGATGTCGGTGGCGAAGGCTTGGTTGATGGCCACAGCGAGACCATGCTGGTTGACGCCTGCAATGGCCCCGACCATCGCAGGATAGGTGACCGAAAGCGACGCCGCTGCGTCGTCGGGCCGACTGCGTCTGAGCACCAAAAAGCGTTCGAAGGACGGCGGGAAGTCGTGGTTGTAGGCCAACAACGGGGCGCCTGCGGCGGTCCGTTCCGCTGAGAACGCTAGCGCCGTGCAGCCGAGACGAATACTCGGGTTGGCGCTTTCGATCTCGAAGGCGTTGAAGCCGTAGAGCTGCGCTGGCCGCACGCCGAAGCCCTGGGCCAAGCCATCCAGCGCATCTAGGTAACGTCCGCCAGCATGATCGCTCAGCAGCTTGCGGTGCCTCTTCAAGTAGATCGCCCCGCCGACTGCCACTGCGGCTTTCAGGGCCACTTGGTGAACTCCGGCCGGGAGCCAGCTGGGTGCGAGCGGCAGCGCGCGGAGGCCATCGTACATGGGCCCGAGGGCGTCGCGACACGCCTCGCCCTGCTGCTGGCCCATCGCAAAGGGAGAGCCAGAGGCCTCCAGGACTTGGATCATGCTCCGAGAGTAGCTGCTACGGCATCGAGCACAAGCCGCGGCAAGCGCGGCGGGCCCTAGGTGCTGAGTAGCCGCCGTTTGAGCTGGTGGGCCTGCGCCGCTGCGACAATGCCGCGGCAGAGCAGCATGAACACCAGCGCCTTGATCAACAGGCCACTGGTGAGCGCAAGCAGTGACATTACCGCGCCGGCGACGTGACCCAACACCCAGACCGCGAGACCCAACGTGATTGCCGCGGCTGGGGCGTGACGAGCGGCTTTCCACGCTCCTAGCATCACGACGCCGATGCTGCCGTTGACCACCAGGTGCGCGACGCCATGGGCGACGTCCCGGGAGCCGGTGAGGTCGGCGCGGTAGTTGATGCTGAAGAGAAAGGCTCCCACCAGCAGATGCAGCAACCCGACCACCAACAGAATCGTCGCGGCACTGCGCGCATGCTCTTGAAGCTCACGAAATTCGAGGTGCGAGGCTTCGAGGCGCGCTTCCAGGGCGTCCCGCAACTCCCGGGACAGTGTGGCGCCGCAGCTGGCGCATTGCCTCTCGCCATAGCGCACGGCGTTTTCGCATTTCTGGCATGGCACACTGATGCTGCGCAGACTCGCGCCGGCTCCCTCGCTGGGCATGGCCCGGCACTGTGGCGCGTGCTGGGACCCACATGCAAGGCGCGCGGGGGTTGCCGCCGCGCCCGCCTGCGCTACCGGCCCGGTAAAGGGCCTGAGCGGGGGTGCAACCCGCTCAAGGGGAGGCTTCGCGGAGCAGATCCAGCAACTCGGAAGTGTCGAGTCCAGCGACGCGCTCCGTGCCATCCAGAAGCGCCGTCGCCAACTCACGCTTCCGCGCGTGCAGCTCGGTCACGCTTTCTTCGATGCTGTGGCGCATCAGCAAGCGGTACACGGTCACCGCGCGCTTTTGTCCGATGCGGTGGGCGCGATCCGTGGCTTGCGCCTCGACCGCCGGGTTCCACCACGGGTCTAGGTGAATGACGTAGTCTGCTGCCGTCAGGTTCAGACCGAAACCACCGGCCTTGAGACTGACCAAGAAGAGCGGCGTGCTGCCGCTCTGGAAAGCGTCCACGCGGCGCTGCCGCTGGGCCTTCGGCACGGATCCGTCCAGGTATTCATAAGGGATGCGCCGCTCGTCCAACTGCTCGCGCACCAAACTCAAGAAGTCTACGAACTGGCTGAATACGAGCGCACGATGTTGGTTTTCCGTCAGCTCTTCCGCAAGCTCCAAGAAAGCGTCGATCTTGGAGGACTCGGGTTCCGCGTCCGGGAAGATCAGGCGCGGATGGCAGCAGAAGCGTCTCAGTCGCGTGATTTCCGCGAGGATTTCCAGCTTGTTGTCCCGGCGACCCGCTGCCGTGAAGAGTTTTTCGTGTACTTGCTTGCGCAAGACGGCGTAGCGGATCTTCTCTGCTTCGGAGAAGCGTACTTCGTGGACCACCTCGGTCAGAGGGGGCAATTCCGACAGCACGCGCGCTTTGGTGCGCCTCAGGATGTAGGGTTCCAAGCGACGTCGGAGTTCTGCCTGCGCTGCCTCGTCTCGGTCGGTTTCGATCGGCCGCAAGAACTGCCTGCGGAAGTGCTTCCACTCGCCGAGCAGGCCGGGATTGAGAAAGTGAAAGATGCTCCAGACGTCCCCCAAATGATTCTCCAAGGGGGTGCCGGTGGCAGCGATGCGCACGTCGGCCTGCAAGCCGTAGGCAGCCTTGGCTCTCAGGGAGGTTGCGTTCTTGATGAACTGCGCTTCGTCCAGGATTGCGGTGTCCCAGTGGATTTGCGCGAGCTGCGCGGCGTCCTGCTGCAAGAGCGCGTAGCTGGCAACCACGACTCCGGGACCTTGCTGCAGGAACTGACCCAATTCCCGTCGGCGCGTCTTTCCGAGGTACTCCATGGCACGCAGTTCCGGTGCGAAGCGTTGGATCTCCTTGACCCAGTTCACACAAACACTGGTTGGCGCCACCACCAACGTCGGCCCGGCGCGCCGCAGCACCAGCGCGATGAGCTGCAGCGTCTTGCCCAGACCCATATCGTCCGCGAGGCATGCCCCGAGCCCGAGCTCTGCCAGGCGACTCAGCCATTGGTAGCCCGCTTGCTGGTATGGCCGCAGCTCCGCACGTAGATCCGCGGGCAGCTCGAAGTCTTCGCGCTCCAGTTCGGACACTCGCGCCAGCCATGCGCGCGCGTCTGCGTCGAGTTCAAAGCCGTTGGTCGGCTCCGCGAGTTCGCGCAACGCCGCCAGGGCGCCACGGTGCAGCAACATCCCGCTTTCGGTCGCCAGCGGCTGCGCACCTTGGCGACCTTTGGCTGGGGCGGAGCCGCTGCTGCGGAGGCATGCCAACACCCGACGGACCTTGGCCTCGACCTCCACGTAGTCTCCGTCGGCCAAGCGCACGAAGCGTCCCAAGCCGACGGGCGCCGCTTTGGCGAGCTGCTCCAGGCTCAGGTGGTCCACCTCGCTCAGCTTCACCTCGCCCCGTGCCAAGTACCAACCCTTGATGCAACGCAGCTGCCCGTGAAGGTTGCTCGAACGCGCCGTTCCGCGAAGCCGCAGCGCGGTGCGCTCCGGCCACTCGAATGCGTGCGCGACTCCAGCGTCGCGCAGCTCACTGAGCAAGCTCAGTAGGCCTTCCTCCCCGACCACCCAGCTGTCGGGAGGATCCAGCGGGCTGCGCGGCGCTTCGCTGACCGGAGGCAAGCTGGCGCAGACGGCGATCAGCGCGTCGACTTGATGGCGTTCCCGCGGAAGGTCGCGCTGACAGCGCATCCGCTGCCCCTTCTGGAATAGCTTGATGCGCTGCCGGCCGTCTCCCGCAACGAAGAACCGACCTAGTCGGCCGAAGGGTCGCACACCGAACTGCACCAACCACGCGCCAGAGTGCAAGGCCACGCGCACCACGGGGGTTGCGTCGGCGTCGACTTCTTGCTCCACGCCCAACTCTTGGCTCACGACATCCACGCTGAGCGACAGCTTGCCCAGTACTTCCAGCAGCTCGGCTTCTTTCGCCTTGGGGATCCGCACGCCGTGGGGCAAGGCATCCATCACGCGCCCCATGTCCTCGCTCACTCGATAGACGCGCAGGCGGTCCGCAGCCTCGACGCTCACGTTGACGCCCGTCACTGCGCCCCGGGGCTCCACCACCACGTGGATATGCCCCGCGGTCTCTTGGGTTTCGACCCGCGCTCGGCCGCGAAGCACCGACACCGGCAGCATCGACCGTGCGCCGTTGAACACTCGGGGGTGTCCAATCAGTGCCTCGACGGCGTCTTCCGTTGGTTCACGCTCCGCGACATAAAGCTCCCGTGAGCAATCCAGCACCCGGACGTCTTCAGCGGGCAGCCGATCTCGATACTCGAAAAGACTCGCCCAGCTCATGCGACGCCCAGCCGTCCAGGTGCCCATGTCCGCACGGAACTCTTGCAGCGCCGGTCGCACCAACTCGCCATCGGCCATGTCGACGAACCACGCCACGCGATAGACTAGGTCCGTCGTTTGCTGGAGCTGCTCGGACACCTGTCCCAAGCGCTGCAGCGCTTTCTCCCATTCAGGCTTGGCTTGCAGCCCCGTCCACAGCGAAAGCGCGGGCGGCGCCTGCTGCAGCATGTCCCAGTTCCAGCCCTTGTGCTGCAGGGCTTTGTCGGCCTGTCCCGCATCGAAGCGCCGCGCAAGGCAGAGCCCTTGCCCCGCGATCCATGTGTAGCCAGCGGCGAGCCAGTCCAGCGCCGCCCAAGTGAGTTGCTCGGCCCACGCGGCGCGGGTCACTTCCTGATCCACATGAAGCTCGACCGCGATCCCGAACAACAGCAGCTCCCAGAAGGACCCAGAGCGCGCCAGGGGGTAGACGTCGACGCGACGCTGCGGGTTTCCCGATTCCGTGAGAAACCCCAGCAACGCCTTGAACGCTTTGGCCGCTGCTTTCTGATCGGGCCGCCGACCCTTGCTCACCAGCCTCCGCGCAAATTGAAACGACTCTCGGGTGCCGGCCTCCGTGCGCAGCAGAGCCAAGATGGGAGCAAGGGATCCGACGTCCGGCGCAACCTTGCGTCCTTGGAAGAAGCGCTCCCGGAGTGCGGCGACAGACCCAGGGTCGCCTTCGACGAAGGCAGCGCTCAGCTCGTACGCCAGGCGGTGCTGCGCAGGGAACAGCGCGAGTCGTCGGCGTAGCGCGGTCGCATCGCCGCGAAGCACGGCATGCTCGGCGAAGAGCGCCAGCGAGCGTTGCTGGGTGTCTCCGGGCGGCAGTTCCACGAGCTGCTCTTCGAACCACTTGTCGAGGCCGCCCAAGGGACTCAGCCGCCGCAGCGCGTCGCGCAGCACTCCTTCCGCCACCTCACGACTTCGGTTGCCCCAGACCTCTGAGAACCAGTCCGCATCGAAGGGCTCACAAATGGTTTCCCGTAGCCAGTCTGAGTCACTGCGGGCCGCGCCGCGCAATCGCGCGGGCTGCGCGCTGCGCAGATGCCTGAAGCTGGACAGGTCCCCGAGCTGCAGTGCCAACTCCAGGGGAGCCTGCGAACGCACACCGATCAGTCGGTGGCAGCGCGCGACGATGCCTTCCAACTCGTCCTGTGCGCGGAGTTCCCGCAACACGAGCTGACGCCAGCGTGGGGCCACCACCAAGCCGGGCTCAGAACGCCGGCCGGGCGCATAAGGGGCAACGCCACTGCACAAGAGATCCTGCTCGACGGCTGCTCGGGTGAACTCGCCGACTGTGTCTGCACCCGTCGCGAGCTCGCCAAGCACGCGTTCGGAAAGGCCGCCTTCCAGACTCAGAGCACCCAAGAGCTGCCAGGCGTCGCGCCCCAGCCGACTGCGCAGCGCACGCACTTTGGTCGAGCTCGGGGCTCTGCTCTCAGCTCGTGGATCCGGCATGCCCGGGATCGGTTGCTTACTTTGGACCGCACTCGGCCGTGGCACCCGCCGCGTCGTTGTTGTCTTCACGGCATTCGTTGAAGGTCTTGTTGTTCGGGTCCTGGGCAATCTTGGCGCTGTAGGTATCGCTTTGGCCGCCGCTGCCCGTAGGCACGGCAAACACGATCGTCTCACTCTGACCTGGACCGAGGGGCTGTGTCGTGGTCACGCTGCCGATCTTGTTACTACCGTTGTAGACGTCAACGGGCACGCCGGCAGGCAGGCCAGACAGCCCGACGTTGCGCACGGTGACGTGCACGCGGACCGGATCGCTGCACTCGACGCTGACGGTGACGACGGCGTCGGGCGCGTCGAAGAGGCCTTTGTCCTGTACGTTCTGGCGGAAATTGTTGAGCCAGGGCAGCGTCCAGTTGGCCTGCTGCGCCTTCGGGATCAAGCCGTAGCTATTCGGCGCCGTGCAGGCGCTGTCGCGATCGTCGCAGACGTTGGTGACGGAATAGGCGTGCTGGTTCCACAGCGTCCGCGTGCCGACCCAGGAATTCTGCTTGTCGCCCCAGAGCGTCAGGCCGCGGTGTGCGGTCTGCCCCGCCGGCGGCGCCCAAGCGGGGCGGTTGTTCGCCGGGTCCGGCGCGTTCCACGGTGCCACGTTGCACTTCCAGCTCGTCGGGTTGGCGCCGTTGGACACCATCACAATCTCCGAATGCCCGTCGCCGTCGACGTCGGCCACGATGGACGCCTCCGTGGCGGTAAACGACGTGGTCAGCTCGGCGAGCAGCACCTTGCCCGTCGCACCGTCGTAGACCCACAAGAAGCATTCGTCGTTGTAGATGACCTCGGCTTTGCCATCGCCTTCGAAGTCAAAGACGCTGGATCCCGTTACGGACGAAGACAAGTCGTGATTCGGTGCTTCCCACACGCTCACAATGGTGTTGGTCGTGTAGTTGGGCTTGAGCATGGAGTATTTGTTTTGCTGAGCCACGCCGATCTCGGCTTTGCCGTCCCCGTCGAAGTCCGCGACCGTGGGCGGTCCGCCGCTGCCCGTTCCGAGCAGCGTGAATGGGCCCAGTTCGGTGGCGCCGGTGGCGCCCTCCAGGATCCACACCTTTCCGCCCGACACGACCACGACCTCCGGCTTCTTGTCGCCGTCGAAGTCGCCGACGGCGCTCAGGCCGTTGGGAACGACGGGTCCGAGGGGGCCCGCCGCCGCACGGGTCCAGAGTGTGCCGCCGGTCTTGCTGTTGTAAGCGGCGTTGCTCGCGACGAGCTCGAGCTTTCCGTCGCCGTCCAGGTCCGCAAAGAACGAGAGCGCTTGTGCGCCGGAGCCGCCGCTGGCGTTGAGCGCGCCATCGAATTGATGCGTGATGCTCGTGCCACTGATGGTCCAAACGGTGGAGCCGTACGCAACTTCGGAATTGCCGTCCCCGTCCATGTCGCCGAGGGAGATGCCGCCGCCCCAACCGAAGGTGCCGGCGGATTGGTGCGGAGTCGCCTTGTCTGAGATCCCGAGCACTTTTCCGTCGCCGCTGACCAGAGCGATTTTGCCTTCGCCGGTCATGGCCACGACCTCCATGCTGCCGTCGCCGTCGATATCGCCGATCGCGGTACTCAGACCCGCAAAGCCGACGCTGCTGGGCTCCGCCTTGCGCAAGGACCACAGTGTGGTGCCCGTGCGGCCGTCCACAGCGCGCAGCACGCCGGTACGACAGGTGCTGACGGCGGCTCCGGAGCAGGAACAACACGTGCCCTCGGCATTGCCGGATACAAAGACCACCGCGGGTGAGTCGCCGGTGTTGACCGTGCCGTCGCAGTTCGAGTCGTAGATGCGTCCCACTGTGGGCGTGGCCCAGGTGTCGATGAACGCGGGGAACTCCGTCGGCTTGATCTCTTGACCCCATTGCCACTTCTTCGTCGTGGTCAGGTTGCCGGCGGTGGGGAAGTACTCGCACTTCTCGAAGCACACGCCGCCGTCCGCGGCTGTTCCGCCGTCTCCACAGATTGGCGGCAAGTCCACGCAGCGACCTGCGATGTTCACCGTGGTCGTGCACACTTTCCCGCCGTCGGCGCCGCCGCCGTCAGTGCCTCCATCGGCTTTGTCGCCTAGGCTCGTTTCGCAGTATTTGCCGTCCCCACACTCCGCCGAGTTCTGACACGGCTTGCCGGGCGTCTTGCATTGCTCGAACAGGCACACGTCGCCGGAGGGACAGCACGCGCCGTTGCAAGACTGTGCCGCCGTATCGCAACAGATCCCTTTTTCGCATACGCCGGTTTCGCATGGCAGGTTGGGACCACACTGCTGCGCGCCACCGCCGGTTCCCGAATCCAAGTTGATGCCGCCACCTGTGCTGGCCGCGCTTCCTCCCGCGCCGGAGGCCGCGCCGATGCCGCCACCGCCAACGACTTTGTTTTCGTCGCTACCGCCGCAGGCGACGACGACTGCGAAGGGCAAGGTCAAGGATGTGAGGAAGACGAAGCGAAGACGGCGCATTTGGGGGGCTCCTGTTGGTTCCAAAGGATATCAAACTCCCCCTTGCGAAGCCCCTCGCGCGAACTGCGTTTCGCTGATCGTCGTCAATTCGGGGAAGAATATTCCGCGCCTGCAGGAAATCGCCCCTGGCGTCTGTGCTCCGACCTCGCCGCGGCTTGGGCAGTGTGCTTCGGCCGACTTGCCGCTAAGCTGCTCCGCCATGGACGCAGTCCTGGACTCCATGGCGCGCACCCGCTGTTCCGCGATCTTGCGCGCTGACGACGAGGCCGTGGCCCGCGCTGCCATGGACGCAGCGGTGAGCGGTGGTTTCAGGGTCGTGGAGTTCACCCTGACGACGCCGGGCGCATTGCGCTTGATCGAGGAGTTCGCTTCGCGCCCGAACTTGCTGGTTGGCGCGGGCACCGTGCTCGAAGCGGAGCAAGCGCGCTCGGCAGTGGCTGCGGGCGCGCGTTTCTTGGTATCCCCGGTGATGGATCCGGAGATCATCCGCCTCAGCTTGGAGCTGGGAGCGGTGGCGGTGCCGGGCACGAGCACTCCGACGGAAATGCTCGCGGCCTGGCGCGCGGGCGCCCAGGTGCTCAAGCTCTTTCCCGCTGCAGAGAAGGGGCCGGCCTATGTGCGCGCGTGCTTGGGGCCGATGCCGTTCTTGCGCATCTTCCCGACGTCGGGGGTCACGGAGGAAAACGCCGTCGAGTTCCTGCGCGCCGGCGCCTTTGGCCTTGGGTTCGTGGGGCCGCTATTCGACCCGGCGGCATTGCGCGAAAGAAACTACGCCGACATAGAAGCGCGGGCGCGGCGCTTGCTCGCGTTGGTTGGCACTACCGCATGACGACTCTGGTGACGGGGGCCACCGGCCTAGTGGGAAACGCCATCGTGCGGTCGTTGATCGCCCGCAAACGAAGCGTGCGCGTCTTGGCCCGCAGCGTGGACAAGGCGAAACGCGTCGTGCCTGAGGGCGTGGAGGTCGTGGCCGGCGACGTGACGGACCCCGCGAGCTTGCGCCGGGCCTTTGCAGGCGCAGAGGTGGCGTATCACGCAGCGGGTTTGCCCGAGCAATGGCTGCCTGATCCGCGCAGCTTTGACCGCGTGAACGTGGCCGGAACGGAGAACGTGATCGAAGCGGTGCGATCCCTCGGGCTGCGCCGATTGGTTTACACCAGCACCATCGACGTCTTCAAAGCTGGCACCGGCCAAGAGTACGACGAGAGCGAGATCGATCCAGCGCCCAAGGGCACGCACTACGAGCGGAGCAAACAAGAAGCCGATCGCGTCGTGGTGCGCGCGGAGCAGCGCGGTCTCGATGTGGTGTTCCTCCATCCCGCGGCCGTGTATGGGCCGGGGCCGGCAGGCTCGCCCGGCGTGAACGACTTCGCCCACAAGCTGCTCGCAGGTGAAGCGCCAGCGCTCTTGCCCGGCGGCATGCCGGTGGTCTTCAGCGACGATGTGGGCGAGGGCCATGTGCGCGCCGAGGAGCGCGCCGAGAGTGGTGCGCGGTTCATCTTGAGTGAGCGCTACGTCGCCCTGCACGAGTTGGCGCGTTGCGTGCTGGACGCTGCCGGGTCGGACGCGCGTTTGCCCTTTGTGATCCCACTGTGGGCAGCACGCATCGCGTCGCGGCTCACCGAAGCGTGGGCTCGTCGTAGCGGGCGTGCGCCGCTGGTGCCCGAGGGGCAGCTGACGTTCCTGCAATGGCAAGCGCGGCCCAATGCCGCGCGGGCTCGACGCGAGCTCGCGCTGGAGTTCACGACGCTGGAAGACGGACTGCAGCGACTTTTGACTGCGACTGGGTCCGACTGAAAGCGACGTCGCTGCCGCACACTGCGCAAGGCCGATGACGGACTGGGACGGCACATCAAAAATAAAACCAGAGCTGACTCGCAGCCTGCTCGAGACTTGTCGTCGGGTGTTGGCCGGTCAATGCTGAGGCATGAAGCGTGTCAGTTGGGCAAAAGGCGCTCTGTTGGCGCTGGGGATTGGCGTGTCTGCTTGCGGCTCCCGAAGCCCACTGAGTCTGCCGACGGAGTCGGGGTCCGGGGGAACGGGCGCAGCCGCTGGCGCGGGAGGAAGCGGTGGCATCGAGCCCGCTTTGGATCGCTGCGCCTCGGCCACGGCCGGCCCCGCCTCCATGTGGCGCAATTGCTCTTCCCGCGACGGTCGGTCGCGGGTGCCCGTTCCCGTCAAGCCTCGGCTGACTTGGACGCAAGTGGGCGCAACAAAACTGGGGCCCGCCGTTCTCACCACGGGCCCGGAGAGCGACGTCTATGTCGTGAGCGGCAAGTTCAATTCGAGTCAGGGATCGATCCGACGTTTGGGCGCCGCCGGCGGCGCGGAGCAGTGGGCGCTGGACATCGAAATCACCGACGCGACGGCGTGGCCGGTGTTCCGATCGACTGGCGTTATCGACGTCTTTGCGCGCGACGCGGAGTTCAACCCAGCGCTGCTTCAGATCGACGCGCAATCCGGGGCCTTCGCGACGACGAACTTCGGTTTCGATTTCTATAGCGGGCCACCGAATCCCGCGGTCGGCGCTGATGGCAGCTTGTACTTGGTCCACTCGGAAAATGTTGGGACCGTGAGTGAACACACGTTCTTCTCGCGCGTTCGCTCGGACGGCGTCGTGAGTTGGACGACGCCGGATCTCGCCTTTCTCGTTGCGACGAGCGCTGACGCAAACCTGCAGCCCCCTTCTACGCTTGCACTCGGCGCGGCAGACCGGGTGCTCACGGTCGTGCCGACGATCACTTCTGCGGGCACGGGTGGCATCGTGCTGGCTCTGGATGCGGACAGTGGCGCACCGCTATGGCAGTCCGAGTTCCTAGGGCAACACCTCGGCGGCCCCGCCGTCCGCCCCGACGGCAGCATCGCGATCTTGCTCGGTCCACTGGAAGCCGCCAGACTGGTGTTCCTAGACGCGCAGTCCGGAACGCCTACGACACACAAGCTGAACTTCGGTGGCTCCGCGATCCACGTCATCACTCGTTCCGGCGACGCAATCATCGCGACCAACGAGGGCAAAGGCGCAACGGGGCTGGCCGCTGTCGACGGCGACGGCAAGACTCGGTGGACCCGCGCAGTGCCCGTACGGAGCGCCACGCTCGGCGCAAACGACACGCTGTTTGTCGTTGGCTCGACTCTGCTTGGCCTCGATAGCGCGACCGGCGCGACGCGGTGGGAGCTGGCGCCTCCCAATCCAGAGTCGTGCATCTTGGACGGCGCTCTGACCAGCAGCAGCGAGATCGTTGCGGTGCAGTGCGACGGAACCGTTTTCGGCGCAGCGGACTGAGTTCTGTGAATTGGGGTCCGCCCCTTATTCGGCGTCCAGTCGCCGCCAAAAGCGCCTTGGGTTTGACAACTTAGGAGTCCTAAGTTAGGTTCTTTTCATGGCTCGCAAGTGTCTGCCGTTCTTCGATCAGCGCTCGGAACCCCTGGAGCAGCGCATCGCCACGGGACTGCACAAGCTTGGGCTGGCCATGAAGCAGCAGGCGTGGCTGCGTGCCAATGAAGACGGGCTGTCGCCAACCCAAGCGCAGATCTTGGCGGCGCTTGCCGCGGGCGGCGCGCAGACCGGCACCGAGCTCAGTCGCCAGCTCGGAGTGACGCTGCCGACCGTGAGTGATTCGGTACGCGTGCTCGTCGAGAAGGCCCTCGTGATCAAGAAGCCGGACCCGCGTCACCCACGCGCGAGTCTCATTGAACTCACAGCGGCGGGAAAGCGGCAAGCGGCCCGCGCGGAGTCCTGGCCCGAGTTTCTCGCCACGGCGGTGGGGTCGCTGTCCGACGTCGAGCAAACGGCGTTCCACTCCGGGCTCGTGAAAATGATCCGCACACTTCAGGAGAACGGGCAGATCCCGACGCTGAAGATGTGCGTGACCTGCAAGTACTTCCAGCCGAACGTGCACGGAGGCAGCACGCCGCATCACTGCGGCTTTGTCGATGCGCCGATGGCCAATAGCCATCTGCGTCTCGAATGCGACGACCACGAGGAAGCGGCGCCCCAAGTGCGGGAAGCCACATGGCAACAGTTCCTACACCCGAGTTGATTCCGCCAAGCGGATAACCCCGCCATCAGATCACTGCCTACGGAACCGCGCACGCATGTTGCGAGCGCGGCGGTGGGCCTCTTTGTCAAATTGGAGAGTCATATGAGCAGCAGCATCGTCGGATACACCTATGGAACCAGCGAAGTCGGCCCGCCTCCCCACTGACTCCGCTCTGGCAGAGCTCCAGGCTGACGAGATCAGTCAGCAATGGAATCACCCCGCTGATCAGGCACTGTGCGTGGGGACCGCAACGGTAATCGTGCCGACGGCCCCGGGCGCGGACCCGACGGCCGACGAGGCTGCGCCAGTCCTGGCCGAGCAGCGCTTGCACCTCGTCGCCTCGGAGCAGCACGCCGCCCAAGGACGCAAAGCCTTTGCTCGTTCCCAACGTGCCAATGATTTCGTCGACGCCGGCAGGCGACGAAGCATCGGGCTCCGGAGTGGTTTGCAGCAGCGAGGCGTCTGGCGCAGGCGCGGCGGTGACGCTGGCGGCAGGCTCGCCGCTTTCGGCGCGCCGCTCCACGGACGTTGGGTTTGAGCTATCGCGGGCTTTCGGGCAGCCAGAAACGCCGAGGAAGGCCAGGGCCAGGCATAGAGCAAAGCGATTGGGCACGCTGCGGCTTCGTAGCAACGCCGGGGCGTTGCGGCAACGCATGCGGGATCTCCCCGGGGTGGAGGACCTCGTCGGGAAAGAGGTCGCGGCGTGTCGCCCTCAGGCCGTGTGCGGCGCGACAGCACTGGCGGCTTTCGAGCCGCGCCACTAGGCTCGTTCCTTCCCATGACCAACTTCCAATGGGCTTTGCTCGGCGGCTTCGTGCTGCTTGTCGTTTGGATGTTCCTCAAGCGCCGCGGTGACATTGCTCCGGCAGAGGCGCACAAGCTCGTGAAGGAAGGCGCTCTCCTGCTCGACGTGCGCACTGCGGCCGAGTACGCGTCCGGACATCTGCCCGGCGCTGTGAATGTGCCGCTTTCTGAGCTCAACTCGAAACTCGAGACGCTCAGCTCGAAGGAGCGAGTCGTGGTGGTGTACTGCCTCTCGGGCACACGCAGCGGCATGGCCGCCCGGGTGCTGCGCAACGCGGGTTTCTCCCAGGTGTCCAACCTTGGCGCGATGACGCGTTGGTGAGCTCTCTCAGAAGCGTCTGGGCCCGCGCCACATAGCGCACGGCGCTGCCCCGGTCCTGCGTTGCTGCAGGCGGATCTGACAAGCGTCAGCTGCGACAACTTGCCTCATGGTGAGGGCCGTTGACGGATTCTAGGTTCCCGGCGCCTGCACGAGCAGGTCGCTTGAAGGAGAAGACTTGTGATGAGAGTTGGACATCGCCAATGCGGTGCCGCGCTGCTTGCGTGCGTGCTGAGCCTGCCTGCCTGTGGTTCGGATCCGGATGACGGAGGCAGCGGCGGTGCGAGCGCCACTGGCGGAACGGCGGGCAGCGGCGGCGCGTCTGGCAGCGGTGGCGCGGCAGGTGCCGGTGGAGGCGGCGGGGCTACAGACGCCGGCGCCGACGCAGCGGCCGGTTATTCGGCCAAGATCGTTCCGGACCCAGCGGGGCTTTTCGTCGGCAAGAGCAAACTGCGCCTCGAAGTCACTACCAAAGCCGACGGGCTGCCGGCCACGGGTTTGGCCGCTTCGATTTCGCTGACGCCGATGATGCAGATGACGGCGATGGCCCATGGCGCGCCGGTGCCGCCGGACGCTGTGGTCGAAAGCGGGACCGCGGGCACGTACGACGCGACGCTGTTTTTTCCGATGGCATCCGTGGACAAGGGAGGATCGCCCCTGGGCACCTGGACCCTGAAGGTCGGCGTTGGCCCAGACGAGGTGGCTGCCAGTGAATTGAAAGTGCAGCCACCGACACACGCCGAGACGACCCACGTCACACTGAAAAACGCGGCGGACACCATCCAGTCCATGGGCAGCGCGAAGCCTCGCAACTGGTTCCTGTTCCGCGACACCCTGGCCGCCGCTGCTTCGGGGCATGAACTCACGCTGTTTTTGGCCACGATCCAGGAAGGCGGCATGGTCTGGCCACCGGTCACTGCGGGGCTAAAGCTCACGGATTCGAAGGGCGTCGAGCAGCTGACCGTGCAATCCCTGGCACTTCAGGTTTCGACCGACGGTAGCAGTTGGACGGCGATGAACTGCGATGCCATGGCGCGTTGCACAGCCCAGCTCACGGGGCTGCCCAAGGGCAGTGCCGCTGATGTGCTCGTCAAGCTCGCGGTCAACGGCAAGGACTACACCACGGACGGCAGCGCACCCGACGCGACGAAGAAAAACGGCTTCGCGACCTTCGCGGTGATGGCGCCGTGAATCCCCGCAGCCTCTCGCGTCGCGGCGTGCTGAGCCAACTGCTGCTGTTGCCGCTACTTGGCGTGGCGACGGGATGCGGCAGCGAGGACGCTCCCGAGGAAGGCTTCGCGGAGCAGCCGCTCAGCGTCGTGACTAGCGACGCGGGCAAGCTACGTCTGGCGGTGTGGACATCTCCCGGGCAGCCCCCGGATCGGGGCGTATTGAAGCTGCAGCTAAAGGTGACGGACGCCAGCAGCGACGCACCTGTCGACGGGCTGTACTACGACATCGTGCCGGACATGCCGTCGATGGGCCACGGGACGCCAACCGTTCCCAAGACCGAGGCGCAAGGAGGGGGCCTCTACATCGTCTCAGACGTCAACCTGTTCATGGCCGGCCGCTGGCAGCTCCGGATCACGATTACGGGGAGCGTTTCGGACGTCGCGATCGTGCAGATCGATGTGCGTTGAGCGGCGCGTCCTGGTCCTGCTTGCGCTGGCGCTGCTGTTGCGAGCGAGCCCCGCCGCGGCGCAGGCTTGCTGTGCAGGCTCCGGCGCCGTCACGCCCGTGCGCCTCGGACTGCACGATCAGGCGGCGTTTGGGGCGCAGCTCCGCGCTTCCAATGTGTACGGCTCCCACGATGCCGACGGCGAGTACGTGCCGGCCCCCGCCGGCGCCCGCGAGTGGGAGTTCGGCGAAGATCTGTTTGCGGCCGTGCGCGTCTTGGGTCGCGGCCAATTGGGCGCGCTCGTGCCCTTCGTGCAAACCCATCGCCGCGCCGGCGGACGCGAGGAAACCGGCGGTGGTCTGGGCGACCTCAACCTCTCTGCACGCTATGACATCTTGTTGGCGCGGGAGTCGTTGCTGGTGCCAGGCGTCGGGCTGCTGGCCGGCGTAACGCTGCCCACGGGGCGAGCCGTCGAGTCCGCGGAGAAACCCCTGGCCACGGATGCAACGGGTCTCGGCGCGGTGCAGGTCAACGGCGGCGTTGCCGTCGAGCAGGTCTTCGGTCCGTGGCTGGTCGGTTTGAGCGGCCTCGTCGCCTATCGCGCCCCGCGGGAGGTTGGTGGCGTGACCATGGAGCTCGCGCCGCAGTGGTCACTGCTGGGCGCCGGCGCTTATGTCTTCGAAAGTGGCGCGTCGGTGGCGCTGTCGGCGCTGTACGCAGTGGAAGGCGACGCCACGGTTGCTGGCAGGAGCGCACCACAGAGCTCCCGGCGCTGGTTGCGTGGCAGCGTCGCTGCGTCGCTGCCTATCGATGATGCGTGGTCCCTACTGGGTAGCGTGTTTGCGAATCCACCCGTCTCCTCTCTGGGGGTCAATCAGACCACCGCTGTCGGCGCCAGCTTTGGCGCCAAGTGGGCACTATTATGAACCGTCGACTTGCATTGCTTTGGATCACACTGATGCCGCTCGCTCTTGGTTGTGGCCGTCCCGCAGCCACGGCACAGGACGCGCAGCTCGTCTCAAGTCGTGGCGAGAAAAGCGCGTTTTCTGAGTACGTGGGCCGCTCCCCGTGGACCGTGTTTGTGTTCGTTTCCCGAGATTGCCCGTGCCTTGATGCGCACGTGCCGCGCCTCGAGCAACTCGTGCGTGACTACGCTTCGCGGGGAGTTCAGTTCGTCGGGGTCGACTCGGAAGTGGACGCCACGCCCGAGTCCGTGGCTCAACAGGCGCGGAAGCTGCCGTTTGCCGTGCTGGTAGACGACGGCGCCATCTTGGCGAACGCTTTCGGCGCCAAGTACGCCACGTACTCAGCTCTGGTGGACCGCGAGGGGCGTGTCGTGTACCGCGGCGGTATCGACACCGACAAGCGCAAGATGCACGACGACGCCACGCCGTACCTGCGCGATGCTATCGACGACGTGCTCGCCGGCGCACCACCCCGTCGAGCGACCGGCAAAGCCCTGGGTTGCACGTTGCGCAAATGGTAGCGAAGCGAGCTGCGCTCGTCGCGGCAGGACTGGTGGCGGTGGCCTGCGGCACGCCGGCGGCGACGCCTGCTTCAGGCGGGCGCCCTTGGGACGCAATGGGGCCGGCCGAGCGCTTGGAGTACATGCAGTCAACGGTGATGCCACGCATGCAAGCGGTATTCGAGGCTTTCGACGAACACCGTTTTGGTGACGTGACTTGCGCCACCTGTCATCGCGGGCGCGCTGCGGCCGATGGTTGGGCCATGCCTGCGCCAGATCTGCTCTTGGAACCAACGACGTGGAATACCGGCGCTGCCGAACCGAATGCGGCGCCCTCGATCTTCGACGCATTCATGGCCGAGCGCGTGACCCCAGAGATGGCGCGACTACTCGGGCGCGCCGCGGGCCCTGGGCAGCGTGGGTTTGCATGCTTCGGTTGCCACACGCCGGAGCGTTAGGGTTGCAGGAGTCCTGTGGCAGAGCACGGTGCGGAATCGACTTCGGTATCGGCATCTTCGACATCGGATCACCGACTCTTGCCGGCGCGGTGCTGCACGCCCGCTGCGTGCGCGATTGGAATCCGTGACTCAACCACAAATTGGCGAGTGACCCGTGCCGGCGCTGACGACGTTGTCGGCGGTGCCCAGTGCTTCACCGGCTTGGTCCAAGAGTTATTCCGGATCGGGTTCGTCCCCGCAAGGACCCCACTCGCCGTTCGTGCATGTCTCCACGCCTACGAAGCAGTTGTTGACCTGACCGTGGGAGGGCAGTGTCCGCTTACAGCTGCGCTGGCTACCTTCAACGCATTCGGCGAGGACGGTCGCGTCCGGCGTCGCGTCCGGTGTCGCGTCATCGGAGTCGGCAGCCGCATCAGGTGCTTCTGCGACAATGGCGTCTGCTTCGAGTTCAGCCGCGGGCGACGGACGCTCGGCCGGGCCGCACGCTGGCAGCCCGAGCAGCAGCAGCACTGAGGCAACCGCGGGTCGCATGCTCACTTGGAACGGACGGTCCCGCCATTCCTTGAGCCCGGAGTGGACTGGAGACCGCTATTCTGCCGGCTGGCAGCTTGCCTCGAGGTTCCAGGCATGCAGCACAGGCGCATTCAGCAGATCCGTGGAGGGTTTGAGCGCGGATCGCACGCGAACGAAGCGGTTTCCTTGGGGGCGCGACATGCTCGCGAAGGTCTGTGCGACCACGGCGGAGCCGTTTCGGGTGTCTGTGGGGCTCGTTCGTGCGATGGCGGGAGTGCCGCTCAGGGCGCCGGGGCCTGGCGGGTTGGTGAAGCGGATGGCGTCTTCGGGTGCCGTGTCCAGGCCGGCCAGGGTCGCCGCCGTCTTCACGTAGAACTCGATGCTCGAATTGCTTGGTGTCGTGGTCGTCCAGGACCAACTGCCCCAGACGGGTTTGGTGCCGTAAGGACACGCATCGTTGGCGTCGTAGTCACGAATGAAGTTGCCCGCCGAAAACGTTGGCGGCGGGGGCGGCGGGATCGTCGGCTGGGTTTGAATGGTCGCGGTCTGGGATGACCAACGGAAGTTGTCCATCAGCACCGTCGAATCCCAGACGTTGTCACCGGTATCCCAGATCGAGAAGTGCAACGTGATCACCTCGCCGGGGTTCACCGGGGCGGTAGTCGTGAGCCAGCCTGTGGCGCCTCCACACATTCCGTTGGGGGAGTAGCCGTAATTGTTGCAGTTCCCCGAGAAGCCCGTGCCGTTCAAGAGCGGGTGGGACGTTTGCGTTGGGTTCGTCGGAATGCTGAAAAAGCCGACGTTCACGCTCACCGGGTTGTTGGAGGCGTCGAAGGAGATGTTCTTGTCAGCAAACGGGTTCAATGCGCCGTAGTAAAGCGCGATGTAGGAGTCGTTGTAGGCCGTGCAGATCCATTCCGAGTATTCGGTGGAGAAGAAGTTGAAGTCGTAGGCGAAGGACTGCGCGTTGGTTGGAGCTCGGATCTGCAGCTTGTAGCCGCAGGAATCTCGAGCCGCAGAGCCGTTCGGACAGCCGGCGGCGTTCTTCGGAAAGCCAGCGGGTGGGGTGGCGAACGTGCCAGCGTTGTAGCTCGCGAATTGGCCGCTTGGGTTCACGTAGCCCGGGTCGTTGGTGTCCCGAGCCGTCCCCGAGGAGAAGACGGCCATGCGCTGACCGGCCTTGGGGAAGTTGCCATTGCCGAACTGGGATGTGATGGCACGCTGCAGAGTGTTGCTGCACGCGGTTGTGCCGTTGGCTTGGACGAGGCTGTCGCTGAGCACGCCCCAGGTCTTGGCGCTGCCGCTGGCACTCGCAGAGCTGAAGCGGCAGATGTCGATGGCTTTGGCGTAGTTGTTGGTTGTATTGGTGGAAAAGGGCAGCCCCACGTCGCAGCCCGTGGGCTCATCGTCGGCGGTGCCACTGCAATCGTCGTCCAGACCGTTTCCGGGGAAGTCGTAGGCGCCCGGGTTCACAAGCGGATCGCAGTCTTTGCAGTCACCTTGAGCGAATGAGTACCCATCGCCATCGTGATCCGTCGAGTCGGCGAAGCAGAAGACGCATTGTCCTGCAGCATCGATAGCGCAGGACGACCCCGGGCAGTTCGCCGCGATGGCATTGACGCACGCGCCCGTCCACGCACCTGTGCAACAACTTGGCAGGGCGGCGCAGACGGCGGAGACGCAGCTCGGAGTTATTGCGTCGCAACCGGCGCTCAATTGGGTGCCCGTCTGGCAGATGTGGTGGGCGCAGGTTCCGCTCGTGCCGCCGCTGCAGCTCGACGCGGGCTGAGGCCCTCCCGTGCTGGGTACGGTCAGGCCGCCGTCGGTCACCACCACGCCGCCATCGCTATTGCCGAGGCCAGTTGGATCGTCCGGCCAGGTCATGCAATACGGGTCGCAGGGATTCGCGGCGCAGGTCGTGGGAGCGCCCAGGGACTTGGAGCTCTGTTTGGGGTCGCCACCCGGAAGCAATGTGACGGAGTTGTTGATGATGCACTCGCCGTATATCCCGCCGTCGCAGACGGTCTCGCCGTGGCCACAGGTGATTTGGTTGCCGACCTTGCTTTGCACCTGGCCGCAGGCGGCCCGTTCGCCCTGGGTCGTGCATGGGCAGCCGGGGCGAGGTTGGTTGCAGGCGTAGCATTCGTTGCCACTGTTCGGGTCCGAGTCGTCGCAGTCGGCACCGGCGGCACAGCCCTCGCCGAAGCCATCCTGGTCCTTGTCGCTGCACGCGACTGAGCCGCCGTCGAAGTCCGCGAGGCCGGGGAGCCCGTCTTGTCCGCTACAACCCGTGGGCATGGACAGCGCGACGGCGCTGGCGGTAGTGAGTGTCCACAGGAAGACCCAGCGAATGCGAGCGATTGTGCGTGTCGGCTCTTGCGCTTTCATGGAGTTCCTTAGAGCGATGCAAAGTCGAAGTCGGTGGATTCCCCTGTGAACACCAGACGCAGGTTCCAACCGATGCTGCCTCCGTCCGGAGTTTGACCGCCGCTGGAAGAGCCACCGGCAAGCGCTCCCAGGGTCGTGCTGCCACTCGGCAGATCCAGGGCGAGTCCGCCCTGCGAGCTCGGGATCACCGCCGTGAGCTGGGCGAGCATCGTGCTGCATTGGTTGCTCGTCACGACGGACAGGTCGATGTTGTTGAGTTCAATGTCCTTGAACCCGGCCTGGTCTTTGATGCGTAGCCAGCCTTGGGCCTGACTGGCGGTGCTCGCGAAGCCGCCAACGGCGATGCTTGCCGGAACGAATACGGGCTTCTTCCCCGCAAGGAATCCCGGCGGTTGGCTGCCGACGGGTGCCTCGGTAGCGCTGGCTGCAACGCTCGCGTTGCCGCCCTTCATGGCGAGCACGACGGTAACCGGGTGCTCGGTGTAGTCGTAGGTGAGCGGGCCTAGGGCGCTGGCGAGCCCCTTCGGAGTCGGGAACACAAAGGACGCTCCGGTGGCCCAGAACGCCATGGATCTGTCGCAGGCAGTGTCAACGGGCGGCACACCGCCGTCATTGCCGCCAGTACTTCCCCCAGCATCGGATGTGCCAACGCCCCCGGTTCCCGCCGAGCCCGCAGCGGCGTCGCCGCCGCCTGCGTTTGCACCGATCCCGCCACTGGCCGCGTCGGCGCTTCCGCCGCTTCCGCTGTTGCTTAGCCCCGTTCCGCCGCCTGCTGCAGACTGAGGTCTGCCGTCTCCATTTCCGCACCCCAGCGTCAGTCCGACACTGGTCGCTGCCACGGCCGCCAGCAGCACAAAGCGGCCCCCAAGGGTCGCATGATTGGTCATTGACCTCTTCATCTTAGCAGAACTCGTGCCGGCGCGCTGCCTGGGGGCGGGCCGCGTCGGCTTTCCGCGGTAGTCCCGCAAGCGGAGGGTGAGTCCCAATCGGACAGCGTGCGATTCCGTGTCGCTACGTCGCTGAATGCCGCGGGCTTGGCTGGCCACGGAGGCAGTCATGCTCACTTGGTCGGCTCCTTCATCCAGGCGGACTGCGTTCCGCTGTCTTGCCCTGTCCACTGTCGCGGCACTTGGCGTTGGGCTGGTCGCTTGCTCCAGCGATGACACCGGAAAATCGGCTGCCGGAGGTGGCGGAGGCACAAACACCGGCGGCGTGGGCGCTGCCGGTGGGAACGACGCTGGCGGCACCGGAGGAACCGCTGCGAGCACCGCCGGAGGTGCCGGCGCAGGCGGATCCGGGGCCACCAGTGCCACACATCCACCCACCTGCCCGAAGAGCGTGCCCTGCACCGAGTCCAAGGCGGAATGCGTGAACGGCTGCGCCATCACCTGTGCCGAGTACCAAGGCCAGTTCGGACTCTTTCTCGAGGAATGCTCGGCCTTCGGAACGTGCAGCGTCCAGCAGACGAGCATCGGCCCGGTGGCGACGTGCACCGGCGACGGCATCGGCAGCGCTTGTGATTCCAGCTACGCCGCGCGTTGTGAAGGCAACGTTGCCTTCAATTGTGATTCCGGCAAGGTCGCGGTCACCTACTGCGCTGCTGACGCTCAGTGTTGGTCCGACGGCGAACACGCGGGATGCCGCACAGATCCGCTCGCGTGCGGGAAGCTCCGGGATGGCACGAAGTGCGGAGGGGGTCTTGACTCAGTGCCCTGCTGTCAGGGTTTCGTCTGCGGCGGATCGAGTTGTCTGCTGCCAGCGGGCAGCGAGTGTGAGAGCATCCTGGACTGCAACTTCGGCTTGGCGTGTCGCACCAAAGCAAACCGTATTCCGAAGAAAGGCGAGAAGGGAGTCTGTGAGCTTCCGACGCCCGCTTGTATCCTGCCGGACGCGAGCTCGCCTTCCGACGAAAACGAACGTTGCGGCCGCCTGCCGGGAGTGCCCTGTTGTATCGCTGGGACCAGTTGCGACAAGGCCGAGGACCGGTGCTGTTTCCCGGATGGGATCGTGCCGAAGGTCGGCAACAGCGTCGACGCCTCGCTGTGCTGTAACCCCGTCGGCACCGACTTTGACGACAAATGCCAGTGACCTGATCCGGGGCGTCGGACACGCTCTGAGCGGCATCACGTCCTGAGGGCGGCGCCGATTGCGGTTCACCCGCAGCGCCCATAGATTCCGTCCATGACCTACGACTTTGCCATCGTCGGCTCCGGCTTCGGAGGCAGCGTGTCCGCGCTGCGCCTGACGGAGAAGGGCTACCGGGTGCTCTTGTTGGAAAAAGGGCGCCGCTTCTCCGCCAGCCAATTCCCGAAAACCAACTGGGATTTGAAGCGTTGGATGTGGCTGCCGGAGCTGGCGCTGCATGGCATCTTCAAGATGTCGTTCTTCCCCCACATCACCGTCGTGCACGGGGTTGGCTACGGGGGCGGCTCGCTGGTGTACGCCAACACGCTTCCCGTGCCCAAGTCGGACTTCTTCCAGGCCGATTCCTGGGGACACCTGGCGGACTGGGAGGCGGAGCTGCAGCCCCACTATGCAACTGCAAAGCGCATGCTGGGTGCAACGCGCAATCCGACCTTCACGCGCATCGACGAGGTGTTCCGCGATGTGGCGAAAGACATCGGTCGCAGTGAGCACTTTCATCCCACGGACGTTGCCGTCTACTTTGGTGAGCCAGGCAAGACGGTGCCAGATCCGTTCTTCGGTGGGGAAGGGCCGGACCGCACGGGCTGCATCCAGTGCGGCGCATGCATGACGGGCTGTCGCCACGGTGCCAAGAACACCCTGGATCGCAACTACCTGTACCTGGCCGAGCGTCGTGGGCTGGACGTACATACGGAGACCGAAGTCACGCGCGTTGCACCCATCGAGGGCGACGAGACTGGCTCAGCCGGATACCGCATCGAAACGCAGCAAGGGTTGAAGCCCGGCAAGCGTCGCGCGGAGAGCTTCACAGCCAAACAGGTGATCTTCGCCGGTGGCGTGATGGGCACGGTCGATCTCCTTTTGAAGCTCAAAGCCGATCCCAAGGCATTGCCCCGCCTGTCGGAGCGGCTGGGGGACCACGTGCGAACGAACTCCGAGTCGCTCATCGCGGTTGTCTCGAACAACCGCGATCTCGATCTGTCCAAGGGTGTGTCGATCAGCTCGATCATCCACACGGACGATCACTCCCATATCGAGCCCTGTCGCTACGGCGAAGGGTCGGGGTTCTTCCGCACCTTGCTCGGGCCTCACGTTGCCGGCGACGCGCTGCCCGAACGGCTGATGAACGTGATCGGCGTGCTCGCTAAGAAGCCACTGGCCTTTCTGCGCGCTGCCACGGTGCCGGACTTGGCGAAGCACAGCATCATCTTGCTCTACATGCGTACCCTCGAAGGTTACATTCGGCTCAAGCGCGGGCGCTCGCTCACCACGGGCTTTGCCACCGGCATGACGACCGAGCTCGGCGAGGGACCCGCTCCGACCGCGTCCATTCCCGAAGCGACGGCCCTGGCTGAGCGCGTCGCCAAGAAGATAGACGGCTTTCCCACGACGCTCTTCACAGAGACGGTGCTTGGGATCCCCACCACCGCACACATCCTGGGCGGCTGCTGCATGGGGGACTCCGCCGCCACTGGCGTGATCGACGCTAACCATCGCGTCTTCGGCTATCCCGGGCTGTATGTGATCGACGGTTCCGCCATTTCGGCAAACCCCGGTGTGAATCCCTCGCTGACCATCACCGCCTTGGCCGAGCGCGCGATGAGCAAGATCCCGGCGAAGCCTGAGGACGCGCGCGACGGGGGTTAATGGAACGTTCCTCCCGAATGGGTCTCGCCGTCGTCATGTGGGGGTCGGGTGGGTCGGCTTGCCACTCCGAACCGACGCGGCTCAGAGGGAGTACGCGCCGCCGAAGTAGATGTCGCCGGCGTTTTGGGCGTAGGGGTAGAGCGATAGCGTTTCGGGGAAATTGAAGCCGAGGCGAATGCTGAAGAAGTCTGAGCCCGTGCTGCTTGCTGCCATGGACGCCTCGACCGAGGCTCGCAGGCGGTAGCCGCCCTCGATGCCGTAGTACCAGACCGAGGGGACTTGCACGACGCCTACTACGGCTCGGAGGCCGGTGAAGCCCGAGGCGTCTTCACCGCGTTCAATCTTGGCCATCGCAATATCCGACGGCAGCGGGTTCCCCAAACGAACGCCAATGGATGCCTCTTGCACGAACAGCGAGGGCTCCGTGGCCACCGCTGCTGAGAAGTCGATCAGTTCGAGCAACCCGTACTCGTCAAGATGAAACGTGGTGAGTCCCGTCTCGGCCAGGGTTGGCGCTGTTTCGTCGAAAGAGACGGCGCCTCGGGGCACCGAGGCGTATTGCAGCCGGCGCAAGTAGAGCGAAGTCGTGCCCAGCTCTTTGGCAGCACCGGTGAGCCAATCCAACGTGGTAAAGCCGAGCCGCGCGTAGGGAATGCGATCGATGAAGCGGCTCCCCGTCGCCGCGGCCTGTTGTTCCACTTCCTCCGTGACGGCCTGGTAGACGGCGCTGACGAAGGCCGTGGCGGGCGTCAGATTCAAGTTGCCGTAGAGTCCGTTCGACGCAGCGTAGGCGAGACTGCCCGAGACATAGGGCGTGACGAACTGCGCGCCGACCATGGCGTCGAAGGTCACTGACAGCGAGCCGTCGTCTCGGGCGAAGCGGCGCTGGTAGAACGCAATCGGCGAGCCCTGCGCCATGGCAATACCGTAGAACGCACTGCCGACGCGCTCGTTGCCTGGGCCGCCAACGGTGTGGGCGGCGCCAGTGCCCACCGCGTACAGCGAGAATCCTTCGAAGCGCCAGCCAAAGCCAAAGCCGCCACCAGAGAGATCGACCTTGCCCATCTCGACGCCGTTCTCACCGCAGATGGGGGTGCGTAGCGCGCCCGGCGTGGCCCCCATCTCGTAACGCAGCGTGGGGCCTTCGTTGACCGCTAGGATCGGCAGCAGTTGCCGCTCGGCCATCTTGGCGGCGCCATAGATCTGCGCATTTCGATCGATGGCGCCACTCAAAAGCCCTGCGCCGACGGTGCCCGGTACCGGTCCGCCCTTGTCCGCGGGGCACACCTGCGCCAGCGCTGGCGCGCCGAGCGTCGTGACCAGGCCAAAGCCGACCGCAAACCCGAGCCGTTTCGAGATCATGGTTTCACCAACATGCTGCCGCAGCTCGGCGCCAGGGCGACCCAGCTCAGGGCGTCATCGGGAGTCGCGTTGTCTGTGCACAGCAGTGCCGCCAGCTCGCTCTTGCAAGCGTCCACAACGGTGCTCGTCGCTGCGGCGCAACCCGTTTGCGCCAGGGTCAGCTGCACCTTGACGCTGAGCGCCGCAATATCCGGGGCGCTCGTGCCACATACCGCCATTTTCGGGGCGACGGCCTGAGTCAGGTCGGAGCAGGCGGCAAGATCCGACTGCGAGGGCGCAAAACCGCCAAACACCTCATGACACACCGGGGTTTCGCTGAGCCAGCGATTGAGATCGTCTCGCCACACGTCGACTTGTTCACAAGACACGGCGTTCAACTGCGCGGCGCATTTGTAGAGCTCGGGATCGGTGGAATCGCCGATGCACGTGTACTCTTCGTTGAAGCGTTCGTAGGCCGCGTTCGCGAAATCGCCATCTTGCGTGCACGCCTGCAGCCGAGCAGCGATCGAGTACCCAGCTTGCCGACAGTGCTCGTGGGGTTCTACGTCATAGGTTCCGGTGCACGCGGCCATCGCGACGGCCGTGCACCACAGCAGCCAAAGACGCCGACTGCGTTTCACGTTTGCCTCCGTCGGCGCATGAACGCCAGCGCCACGCCACCGAGTAGTCCAGCCCAGCCCGAATACGGCGCGCCCGGCGAGCCCGGCGCTTGACACAAACAACCCAGCGGGGTGCCCGCATCGAAGGACTCGCCCTGCGCAGCGCTGTTGCCCGCCACGCATACGCCGTCGTTGCCGCAGACTTCGCCCGCCGCACAGGCTTGGCTCACTCGGCAGTCTACCGGGTCCCGGGCGCAGCGCCCATGGAAGCAGCCGTATTCGCAGGGTGTTTCGAGAGAGCTCAGGGTGTCGATTTCAGATTTGCCGTCGCTGCTGCAGCGGGTGCCGCAGTCGTACAGGCTCGCGCAACAGCGCCCGCCGAGACACACGCCGCTGCTGCAGTCGGTCCCTTGGCTGCACTCGTTGTTGGCGCAGACGTTGCGCTTGCCGCTGCAACCCTCAGGGCACTCTTCGGATTGCTCCGTCCCGCGCGGCGCCCCTTCGCAGCGTCCGTCCTGGGACGAGCCCGCGGCGACGCTGCACACTTCGCAGGTTCCCTTGCATTCGGCGTCGCAGCACACACCATCCGTGCACGCTGCGCTTTCGCATTCGCTGGCGTCGCTGCAGCTGGACCCGATGGACTTCAGACACACGCCACCCGAACACGTTCCAGACGCGCAGCTGTCCGGATCGGGGCCGTCCACCGCCGCGCACGTGCCCGGCGAGCCGGCCGTGCCGCAACTTTCGCACGTGCCGCAGCCGGCGGTATCACAGCAGGCGCCGTCGACGCAGAAACCCGTCGCGCAATCCGACGGCTGAGTACAGCCGACGCTGATCGGCGCGTACTCCCAAGTGTCGTTCAAGTGGCCGCTTGAAGCTTCGGGTTCCACGGCCAGGGGATTGCCCCCGAAGAGCAGCATCACACCGCGTGACGCGTCGAAGGCCATGGCGGCGTGGGCGCGGGCCGGCGGCGCGGGCGTCTTGTCGTTCAGCCAGAAGCTCGATCCGTCCAGCTCGTAGCTGTCCGCCGCTACGCCGGTGGCCGTGCGTCCCGCGTACACAACCGTCACGAGTCGGCTCGAGTCGTAGGCCATGCTGTGGCCGAAGCGCGCGGACGGCAGGCTGCCCGTCGCGCTCAGGGTGCTCCAGGTCGAACCGGTGCGCGCCGACAGATCCCCCAAGGGCGCGCAGCTCTGTCCGCGCCCACACCCGCGACCGCCGAATACAACCGTCCTGTCCAAAGTCAGATCATGTGCCATGCCGGCGTCGCGGCGAGCGCTGGGTTCGCCACCCGCGGCGGATTGCCATGAGCTGCCACCCAGCCACGGATCCGTCAGCACGGCGCTCGCGTTTTGGCCGAAGGCGACAAACATCTTGGCGGCGGAGTCGACGTAGGCCGCCGCGTGTCCTTCGCGGTTGCCGGGCAGCGAACCAATCGCAACCGTTGACCACTGCTGCCCATTCGTCAGCCAGTCCTCGGTCGCGAGGGCGTTCGTTCCGTCAAAGCCTCCGTACAAACGCGCTACGCCGAGCGTCGGGTCGTGCACCAGCGTTGCGTACGCCCGCGGCGCCGGCTTCGGGCCGGTGGTTGTCACCGCTTGCCACTGACCGTTCTTGAACTCCCAGAGGTCGTCGCGCAGACACGACGGCAAACTGGCGCACCCAACACCCCCAAAGAGCAGCATGCTCTGGCTAGCCGGCGAATAGATCATGCTGGCCGCGCTTCGCGCGCTGGGGCTGCTGGTGGGCGACAGCTGCTTCCAGTGCGACACTGTTGCCAGCACCGGTTCAACGACAACGGGATGCGGTAGTGCGGCGTGCTCGAAACTGAACGTGAAGCTGCGCTCCGCCGGGTCCCAATGCAGGTGCACGCGATGTCGCATTCCGCGAGCGTCCCGCGCGAATGGCGCAGGCATGCGCAGCACTCCGCGCCCGTCCGCGGTTTCAAAGACGAAGCTGCCGTCGGGCTGCGCCGCCGGACCACGTAGCTCCGAGCCCAGCTCCAGCTCCCAGCGGAATCGAGCCGGCGCGTCCGCGGACTTGAGTACCCAAATCTGCCGCGCTTCCGCGGGCGTTACCCACCACAGGCTGTCGGTATTTGGGTAGGTATTGCGGTAGCTTACGCCACCGTCTCGGAACTCCGCGCTGACCGCGGCGGCGCCCGTTTCGGTTACGCGCAGTTGCATGTGCTGCAGGCCCGCGGGCAGCACGTCCCAGGGCTGGCTGGCCCGCTCACCGAGGCGCAGGGTCAGCCAACGCCCCTTCGCAGGGTTGCTGGTCCAGTTTGCGCCTTGCCGCACGAGACCGCCGTGTTCGCGCGCCACGAGGCTGTGGAGTCGCGCGTCCAAGTCCACCTCGCCCTGCCCGCTCGCTGCCTGAGTGGCGGGTGGATCCCTCGGTTCAGCGTCGGACGCCTCGCCTGAGCACGCCGCAACCGCGGCAACGACCGCTACAGCACCCCCAAGAACGAAGCGTGAGATCAAGGTGTGATCCCAAGCCATATCCCGAAGTTCCGCCGAGCCGCAAGGGCGAATCGCGCGCTATCATGACGAAACGCAGTCGTTCGCCGGTCCGCGCGGTTCGCGTTTGTCGCGTGCGGCGCTCAACTTGTTGGCCGGAACTTTGACTCAAGTCGGAAGGAGAACGTAACAATGCCAAAGTGCTGGTTACCGATCCGCTGAAGCTGCCGCGTTCCGCCCTCGAAGGCGCCGCTCGCGAAGCCGTCGACAAGGTGGCGGCAGCCCGGCACTTCGGCGCGAGCGAGCTGGTCCTTGACGATCTCACCTTTGTGCCCGACGGCATGGACGCGCGTAAGGGCGGCGCCCTCGCGCTGATCGGCGGGATCATTGTGGTGTTCGGCGTGGTCTTTACCGGCATCGTTGTCGAGGGCAAACAAGACGAGCCGTGGATGCGTTGGGCGGCGCCTGGGCTCATCGCCGTGGGCGCGTGGACCTGGTGGCGCGGTCGCAAGGACAAGCAGTTAGCGATGCAGACGCCACGGTCAACGGGCGCGTACCTGCTACCGGATCTGCTGCTGCAAGTGGGGGACGTTGGCTGCAGGACCTACCCGAAAGCAGGGATTGTCGGCTTCGAATACCGCGCCACTAGCGAGGGCAGTCACCGCAAGCTATTCGTGCGCTATCGTAATGGAGACGAAGAATGCGAAGACGTCTTGTTCTACCAAGACGCGACCCAGGTGCTCAACGCGTGGTTGCATGGCGGCGCCGGGGACTGAGCCAGCGGCCGACCGGGTGTGGCTGAGTGCCTGAGTGACTCAACACGCTACTGCCCAATCGAGAACTCGTTCCTCGAAGCGGGCGAAGCTTGGCCGCGTACGCAGCACTTCAAGCGCGCCTCCGTGTCGCAATGCCTCGAGTGCCATCGAGATCCGCGCTGAGACGGGTGGCACTGGCTTGCCAAAAAACCGAGCCTTCAAGCTACGACGATCGTAGCTCTGTTCCGGCGTTCCCGGGAATTCGTCGCCGCGTGCGCAAAGAAGCCACGTCTCCAGCACCTGGACGGGTACCACGACGCAGCTCAGTCCTCCGCTCTGCTGCCACTTGCAGGGGATTGCGGCGCGCAACCAGCACTCTCTGCAACCGTCATTGTCATCGATGTCGAACGGCGGCGAAACGTGTGATTCTTCATGCTCGGGGCGGCGCCGCGAACCACCATCATTGTCAACGGCAAGAAGTGCGTGGCGGATGCCGTGTCGTGAGGCGGCCTCGAGAAAAGCAGGGGCCAGCTTCACGACGGACCGATTGCCGTTGAAACTGAATTCCCCTGCCCACCGCTCTACGTCGCGCTCGAGGAGCTGGCTGATTAGGAAGCGATAGATCTCGCCATCATACGCATCATATTCGCTGGCAATCGCGACGCTCAGCGTCACGCGCTCATGGCCTCGTTGAACACGCCGTTCGCCAACATTTCGCCGGGGTCGGCTCGTTTCAACGTTTCCGTCAGAGCGTGTGCGTCCGAGAGTCGATGGATGGTGGTTCCTTCCGTCTCTCGCCTAAGCATCAAGATCGCCTCGGGCTCATCTCGGAACAGGTTCAGCAGGGCCGGGCTATGCGTGGCCATGATGAACTGCGTCTGCCGCTCGCGCACGAGCGTTCGAAGTAGCTCCACGAAGTCTGCGAGTCGCCGCGGATGAATGCCACGTTCGGGTTCCTCGATCAGCACCAACGCTCCTTGCGGTGCGGAAAGGACGTGCGCCACGAGACCGGCGAAGACCAATACGCCGTCCGAGACCTGCTTCGCATCGAAGCGTTCACCATCTCGTTGCTTGAAAAGCAGTCGGAACATGCCGCCGTTTGTCGGTTGCGCCAGGACCTGGCTCATCTCCGGCAGGCATCGCCCGATGATGTCGTCGAATTGCTTCATGCGCTCAGGGAACTCCATGCGCCAGCCGGCAACGAACGCTGCGAGGTTGCTTCCGTCGCTGGCTAGATCGATTCCGGGCTTGGGGTGCGAATCACTGCGCAGCGCTTCGATGCTCAGGTGCACCATGCGGGCGGCCTGCACGGGGCGGACGAGCTGTTCTACTTGCGCTGCGCGCGCGTGAGTCGCCGGTGGCTCGAGTTCCAAGTACCGGAGCGCGAAGCGCTCGGTGCCGCTGGTTGAGGTGCCCCCATAGCTCGCGCCAATGCGCCCGCCACGTCCGGCGCAGGAAAGCCACTGCTGGCCGTCTAGCATCGCGGTTTCCGTCCAGTCGGTGGGCGAAGAAGCTGCCAGCTGCCAGGTCGCGAGGATTTCTCCCGTCGGCGGCCCCGGAACCCGTGCGTCCCACGCAATCTCTAGCTGGCCATCACCGTCGGGTGGCCTGTGGAAGTCAGTGTCGGTCACCCAGCCTGGCTCACGCAGAACGTCGACGAAGCTCAAGAAGTTCGACTTCCCGGAGTTGTTCGCGCCAACGAGAACCGTAATGGCCTCGAGCGGAGCGGTCTGGAGCTTGCCAAAGCTCTTGAAGTTGCGGAGCCGCACCTCGGTGATCATGTTCCTGGTATCCTAGCGCAAGTGCTGACGGGGCGCGTCCGGCGTCGAATTCAGCCCAGATTTCGTCGTGCGAGGGCATGGACGGTTGGGCGCATCGCGCAACGCCAGGCGGAGCGGCGCGCCTACTCGCTTCATGCCGTGACGGACATGGTGAAAGGCCGATGACGTTCGGCTCGGCACATCAAGAAAAAACAATCAGGGCCGTCATGGGGAAGCACGCCCTCAAGGGCGCGCGGCGCTACGTGCGCTCAGAACGACACGCCGATCATGCCGCGGAATCCGCCACCGCGGGCGGCGAAGGTGCCGAGGTCGACGTCGGCGGTGCGTTGCGGCGCGCCTGCGTCGTCTTCTTCGGCCGCGAACTTCAAGTCCAGATCCGTGGTCCAACCGTAGCCGCCTTCGGCGGCGACCCAGATGCGCAGCTCGCCCTTCTGGCCCGAGGCGTCGAGTAGCTCGTAGGCGATGCCGGCGAAGCCGTCGATGGCGAGCAGCCAGTCGTTTGCATAGAGCGTGGTGCCCGTGGACGACTCTTCGAGGCGTGCGGCAGCGCGCAGCGGACCGGCGCCGGCGCGCGCGTACAGGTACAGCTCCGGCAACAGGTGGAAACGCGCTTCCGGGCTCAGCGTGACGCGATGTAGCGCCAGTCGCGTGGCCTCGCCGCGGGCGTCGCCGTCTTGGGTGCTGCCATCGTAATAGAGCATGCCAGCGATGCTGATCTGGCCCGCGGTGTAAACGGTGCGACCGAAGCCGATGGAGCCTTGGCCCATGAAGTCCGAATCGTCGAAGGGGTCGTAGCCAGCGTTTGGCACAAAGGCGCCGCGCAACCCGACGACGGCTTGCCAACCTGGGTACATGGACTTCTCGCGCGGTGGGCCTTGCGGCTCGGTTTGCGCTGGCTGGTCTGCTTGGGGCGCAGCGGTGGTATAGGTCGGAGCGCCGAAACCCATCTGCACGGCGGGTCCCATGCTGGGTGCCGGCTGCGTCTGCGGAGCCGGCGCGGGGGCGATGGGCGGCGCTTCGGTTTCGCCTGCGTCGCCGGCGGCTCCATCGCCGGCTTCGGCTGCGTCTGGGTCGGCTGCAGCGGCTGGAGGCGCGGCAGCTGCTGGCGCCGCGGGTTTGGAGGGCGCGGCGGTTTTGGGCGCCGCGGGCTTGGCCGGTGCTTTCGCCGGTGCTGGTTCGGGCGCCTTGGTTTGAGCGAAGGCGCCAGTGCTCACGAGAAGCGACGCGGTGAGTAGGAATGTCGTGCGCATGATCAGAGACCTCCGAAGATCAGGCCGGGGAAGAAGCGACTCTTGGCGGTGTCCGGATCGAGGGCGTCGAGCACGGTGGCGCCGAGGGCCGTCGTGCTGCCGCGGTCGACGACGTGCAGCGCAATCACTGCGCGTCCGGCGTCACGGCGAGCGACGTCGTACACGGCGGTCACGTCGCGTTCCACAACGATGCTGGTGGGGTGCAGATCCGAAAGGGTGATGCTGGCGAACTCCGGGGTGCCGGGTTTGAGGGCCCAGGCGCGCTCGCCGTCGGGGGCGACGGAAAGCTGGAAGCCGCTGGCGTTGGTCAGCATCGGGAAGCTCTGGCGCTTGTCCAAGTCGAGCACGTAGAACTCCGGGGCTGACGCGCTCTCCAGGATCTTCAAGTGGGCGCGGGTTTCGCCGGGCACGCTCTTGACGTTGGCGACGCTGATACCGATCTCGTACGGATCGACGCTGCGAAACGGCGTGCCGCTGGTTTGTCCCAAGGACCAGAACGCGACGCCCGTAGCGGAGTTGCTCCACAGCAATGCCACGTCGCTCTGGATCGGCTTGTTGGTGACGGAGTCCGTGACCCGCGCCATCTTGCTGTAGGGCTTCTTGAAGGCGACGGTTTCGGCGACGGTGGTTTGCGGATCCACCAGCGTGGCCTGCTGCCGACTGGGCACCAGGGTGGCCAAGCGCAGTCCGCCGTCGGTCTGCACGAAGGCGAGATCCGTGGGCACGCCGCCCACGTCGGCGACGTTGACGGTGGGCTTGAAGGGTTTGTTGGGCTCATCCGCAGGAGGCGCGGAGAGCTCGACGAGCATGACGTTGCTGTCGCCTTCAAGACGAATGGCAATGCGTGCATCGCTTGGGTCGTCGGGTTCACCGTCGTGGAAGTCCACCTGGGCAGGTTTGCCCGGCTTGCCTGTGGACGTCTGCGGCAGGATCAACGTGACTTCGTCGCGGGTGGGTTCGGACAGGTCCACCAGAGTCACGTCTTGTTCCGTCTCGACGATGAGCAGGCGTCGCGCGGCGCCTCCGGGAACGTTCAGCTCGCTGGTGAAGGTCAAGCGTGTGGGGCGACCACCGAAGCTGCGGATCGTTTTCGGCAACGGGTCCGCCTGGGGCGTGCCGAGCTTCACGAGGATCAGCTCGTTGGGGTTCACGACCACGCCGCCGGCGTCGAAGACCACGGCCCACTCGCCTTCGGGGTCGATGGCGAGCCCTTGCAACGGATCTGTGAGGGTATAGCGCGCTTGCACTTCCGGCGTGGTTCCGCCGGAGATCACCGTCAAGCTGGGGCGCTCGTCGTCGGGTTTGCGCCGGGGCTGCACGCCGCTGGACAGCACGAAGAGCGTTTCGCGATCCGGAGACGCGTCCGCGCGCACGACGTTTTTTCCAACGCGCAGGGGCGTGGAGAGCAGCGCGCGGCCGCTGGTGACGCCGAGCATCAACACGCGATCGAGACTCGGGTCCACGACTGCGACGGAGCCCGTGAGTCCCACGTGCTTCACCGGCGTCTGTAGGGGCTTTTCCCAATGATCAGGCCGGCCGCCGCAGGCGCTGAGGATCGCGCCGAGACCAAGCAAAGAAAGTGACCAAGCTATGCGTTTCATCAATCCACCACCTTGGCTCCTAATTCGAATCCAGTGAGCGTGCGCGCGCTGCCGTCCGCCAGGTCGATGAACGTGATGCGACCTTCGGGGTGCTGCTGCGCGACGTAGCCTTTGCCCGCCTTGGCCAGAATGCCGACGGAAAGCGGCGGACTGGCGAGCGGGATGAAATCCACCTGCAAGCTCGGCATGCGTGTGATGTACACGCCGTGTTTCTTGAGCTTGTCGTCGCGCACGGCGATCAAGCCGCGATCCGTCGGCGCCGGAGTTTGCGCCACGGCGACCGGAGGCGCGTCAGTGCCGACGACTTTGGGCGAGATCGCCTTCTGCGTCGCGACCACGGCAAACGCGCCGGCCTTGGTGCTGCCGTTCGGGGCATTGGAAAGCACGAGCAGGTGTGCGCCGTCGGGCGCGGGGAACACGGCTTGCACCGGGGCTTTGACGTCGGAAGTGCGCGTGTCAAGGAACGTCGCGCCGGCGCGCAGGTCCACCATGCTGACGTGGCTGTTCTGCACGGCGTTCGTGTAGAGCGCGGCAGTTTCGCTGTTCTCGGAAATGGCGACGCTGCCGACGAGCTCGCCGACGAGCACCAGAGGGTCGCCCGCCGTGGGGTTCGTTGCCGCTGCGGGAATGGGCAGCAGATGCAGCTCGGAATTCTCGCGCACCACGGCGAGGGCCAACTTGCCGTCGGCGGACAGATCTAGGTCCGTGATGGCGCCGGAAAGCGTTCGCGCCGTCCGGACGCCGCTGCTGAGATCCACGAAGGTGAGATCCGGGCTGCCGTCGCGGCGCACCAGGGCGAGGCTGCCATCGGGCGTGATGCTGACGTCGCGAGACGCGGGATCGCTAAGCGGATCGTCGGTGACGGGGAAGAGCTTGGAGACTTCGGGCACCGTCGTGAGCTCGATCACGCTGATGCCGGGCTCGGTGACGGCGAACGCGCGCGTGCCGTCTTCAGAAATCGAGAGCCGTGTGGGTCGGTAGCCGACGGTGAGGCGCGTCGACGTGCCGGCGCCCTCCAGCGACAGCACGGTGATGTCCTGGAAGCCATCGGTGGGATCGGGCTTTTCGATCTTGCCGGGATCGGTCCAGGCGATGGCCCAGCGACCGTCCTTGCTGACGCTCCAGCTGTTGGCACCTTGGTGGGTCTCCAAGGTGGTCGTGGAGATCTTCTTGTCTGCCTCGACTCGGAGGAGCGTGGCGTCGTGGGACAGCACGTTCAACACGATGGCGGCGTTCTTGCTGTCGTCGCTCGGATCCGAGACCGCTGCCAAGTACGTCGGTGCGTATCCGGCTTCGACGATGGATAGCTCCAGGGACGTCGCGTCGATCAGCGCGACGCGGCCGCTATCCGGGTTGGTGCTCCATACGTAACGGCTGGTGGTGACGGGGGCACGGAACGAGCTTTCTAATTCCTTTTCCGGAGGTGGTGGAGCCGCGTCTGCAACGCCCGCGTCCAGGGCGATGCCGCCGCCGGTCCCGACGCCCGCATCAGCGAAGCCGCCGCCAAGCCCACCGGCACCACCGGGCGCGCCGGCACCACCGGAGTCATCGGAACTGCCACACGCGGCCAGGGTGATGAGCACGCCCGTGCCTACGGCCAGCGTGGCGTGCAAGACGATTCTTCCTACGTCCATCAGTCCACCACCTTTGCGCCAAGTTCGAAGCCGGTCAGAGTGCGCGCGTCGCCCTTTTCGAGATTCACGAAGGTGATGCGGCCTTCGGGATGTTCCTGCGCAACGAACGCGACGCCGGCACTGGGCACCATGCCGCTGGCCAGCGGCGGGCTCGCTAGGCTGATGCGATCGACCTGAAGCTCTGGCATGCGCGTCACGTAGGTTGCGTAGATCTTGGTCGTGTCGTTGCGCGTGGTGACGATGGCGCGGGTGCTGGGTGCAGGCGCGATGCTGACGGTGAAGGTCGGTGCGTCCGTGCCTTGGATCTTCGGCGGAAGGTCCTTGGCGATGGGCACGATACTGAAGGCTCCGGGCTTCGAGCTCCCGCTCGCGGGCTGCAACAGCGCGATGGCGTGTGCATCGTCCGGCGCGACGAAGGCTGCCAGCACCGGCGCTTTGAGCGAGACGGTGCGGTAGCTCAAGAAGCCCGATCCGCTCTTGAGATCAACCAACGTCAGGTGGTCGTTGGCCGTGGCGTTTGTGAACAGCACAGCGACATTGCCGGATTCGCCCAGGGCGACGCTGCCCGCAACCTGCCCGGCGATCACTTGCGACTGCATTTGCCCCAGGTCGCTGAATACGCCGGGGATCGGCAGGGCAAACATCTCGGAATCTGGTGCGGGCGCTGGGGGCGCGGCGTCGGGTGCGGCCGCTTCGGCGTCGTTGCTTCCGCCATCCATTGCATCGCCTTCAGCGTCGCCCAGAGCGTCTGTGGCGGCGTCTGCACTCAAGCCCGTGTCGGTACCGGCGTCGGCCACGCCCGCGTCGGCGCCCGTGAGGCCTCCGGGCGCGCGCACCACGGCGATGGCGAGGGAGCCGTCTTCGGTGAGGTCGATGTCCGTGACGGCGCCGGAGAGCGTGATGTTTTTCAGCGTGCCGCTGGCGAGCTCGACGAGGGTGACGTCAGCGCTGCCGTTGCGTCGCACCAGCGCGTACGCGCCGTCGGGGGTGACCGTGACGTCACGCGCCGGCTGGGAGAGCGGATTGTCCGACATGGGCACGTCGCGATCCACGAGGGGGCCCAGGCTCGAGTCGAGGGTCACCACGGAAAGCCCGGGCTCGGTGACGAAGAACGCTTGTTTGTCGTCTGCGCTGATGAATACGCGCGAGGGGCGATAGCCCACGGAAAGGCGAGTAGATACCGGGGGCAGCGCATTGAGGTCGAGCACCGTGACGTCTTGGAAACCTTCGGTGATGTCTGCGTTTTTGAGCTGTGTGTAGTCCGTCCACGCGATGGCCCATTTGCCGCTGGCGCTGACGGCCCAGGCATTCGCGCCCTGATGCAGTCCAGCGCTGTGAACCGTGACGTCGCCCTTGGCATCCGCGATGAACAGACTCGCGTCGTAACTGCCGACGTTGATCACCAGCGCGCGGTCTTCATCACTGGGGCCTGGCAGGCCGACTAGGTGCGTGGGCGCGAAGCCCGCTTCAAAGGTGCGTGCGTCGAAGCTCTTGGCATCCACGCGTGCGACGCGGGAGCTGTCGGGATTCGCGGTCCATACGTAGCGTCCCGTGGCCACTGGCGAGCGGAAGCTGCTCTCCAGTTCCTTTTCCGGAGGAACACCGCCCGTGCCGGCAGAACCCCCACCGGTGCCACAGCCAGCGCCAATGCACGGAGCGGCGCCGGCGCTACCGCCTGCGCCGGGTGCAGTCTTCGCCGAGTCCAGAGATTCCTGCCCGGAGCAGTGTGCCAACACGCCGGCTACGCACAAAAGGCCGACAAACTTGCCGACGCCCACCGCAATCGTTCGTCCTCGCATTCGAAGGCGGGGTCAATGCAACGCTCGGGCCAGTCGAATTGATTCAACTTTTTGCGCGCAAGGCGCGTGGCGATCCGATCCGGGTGTGGGTGCGCCTCTGACAGCGGTGTCGCGGAGGACTGGCGCGAATCTGCTCGTCTGGCCGCGGCGACGTTCAGACCGCGTCGGTCTTGTTGTCTCCGGTCATCTCTGCCCGCCGCTCATGGCCCCGGTAGCTGCGCCGGCTCGAAATACCGCCTGTCGAGCTCCATGCCCTGGGCCATCGGGAAGGGCGCAACTGACGTGCGCCCGGACCGACAGGCGGCGCTGCCTAATGTCCGAAGCGCACGCACAATCCCCGCCGACGCGCCCCTTCGTTGACGACCCGGACGGGGCGTGGTCCACAGCCCACTGCATCATGGCTTCGAACGCAGCCGTCGAGATACCTCGCCCACCGGGCCACGCGGACGCGCATCCGGATGCCTTGGAACTCTCACGCAGCGCGCAGCTGACCCTGACCGTGAGCCGTTGGTTGGTCGGGCGCGGACTACGCGACGCTGCCAGCGTCGCTCGTTTTTTGGATCCTCGCTTGCAGGACATGACCGATCCGTCGCAGATGGCGGATCGCCAGTTGGCAGCGGAGCGCATTGCCCGAGCCGTGCGGGCCGGCGAAAGCATCTGCGTGTTTGGGGACTACGATTGTGACGGCATCACTTCCGCCGCCATCATGACCAGCGTGTTGCGCGCGTTGGGTGCGAAGGTGACGCCGCTCTTGGCCAGCCGCTTTGACGGCGGCTACGGAGTTTCGGCAGCCGCTACCCGGCGCATCGTGGCAAGCGGTGCTTCGCTGCTCATCACCTGTGACTGCGGCTCTTCGGACCACACGTCGCTGGCGGAGATGAGCAAAGGCGGTATCGATATCGTCGTCATCGACCACCACTTGGTGCCCGCGGAGCCATTGCCCGCGTTGGCGTTTTTGAACCCGAACCGGCCGGACTGCGGCTTCGACTTCAAAGGTCTGGCGTCTTGCGGCCTCGCGCTTTCGGTTGCCGCAGCGCTGCGCAAAGAGCTCGGCAAGGACCTGGATCTGCGCAAGTGGCTGGATCTGGTGGCCATCGGAACGATCGCGGATGTTGTGCCTCTAGAGCGCGACAACCGCGCGCTCACCCGGGCGGGACTGCTTCGGATCGCCGCTGGCGAACGTCCCGGTGTCCGCGCGCTTCTCGAGCTTGGGCGTTTTGACGCGGCGTCGCGGATTTCCGGCGAAGACGTGGCCTTTCGCATCGCACCACGCATCAACGCGCCTGGGCGCCTGGGGCCGCCAGATCTTGCACTAGAACTGCTGCTTGCGGACACTCCCGACGCTGCGCGGGGGATTGCGGCGCAGATTGAGCAGCTCCAGAAAGAGCGTCGCGCCATTCAGGATCGCATGATCGCCGAGGCCGTCGAAGAGATCGAGCGCGAGTCTTGGGCGGATCGCGCTGCGATCGTCATCGGGCGCGCAGACTGGAATCACGGCATCGTTGGCATCGTGGCGGGACGTTTGGTTGGGCGCTACGGCAAGCCGTGCGTCGTGATTGGATTCGAAGGCGGTCGCGGGCGTGGGTCGGTGCGTGGGCCGGCGGGCTCACGCTTGCATGACGCGCTGACCGACTCGAAGTCCGTCCTGGAGCGTTTCGGCGGCCACCAGGCCGCCGCCGGTCTGGAGGTGCGCGAAGACCGGCTCGGCGAATTGCGGGAGGCGTTCGAAGCAGCCTGCACACGCATTGCGGAAAGCCCAGACGCCGTGGGCGCAGAGCCACAGGCGACGGTGTCGCTCGAGCCCGGTGACGATCCGCGCCAGGTGCTGGCCGACTTGGAGCGCCTAGAACCCTGTGGTCAGGGGAACCCGCAGCCGCAGCTGGTTGCGGACGTGCGCGTCGTAGCTGCTCGCGAAGTGCGCGGTGGCCATCTGAAGCTGGAACTCGAGCTTTCGAGTGGGGCGCGTTTGTCTGGATTCGGACCGAGCCTGGGGGCGCAGGCGGGCGAGCTAGGCGCTCGCGCCCAGGTGCGCGGCAGCTTGCGAGCGGATAGCTATCGCGGGGGCGGCGCCGTGGAAATGCGGGTTTCTGAAGTGCGGCCCCTGGAATGACCGGTCCATTGGGCTTTGAATCCGACACCCAACTCGTTCATCCTGCTCCAGAGATGTCCGAAGTGCTCGTTCGCTTCACGCGAGTCAAAAAGGCGTTCGGACCGAAGGTGATCTATCGAGGTCTAGACTTCGAGATCCGGCGTGGTGAGGTGCTGACCGTCGTCGGCGGTTCTGGCGTGGGCAAAAGCGTGATGCTCAAGATGCTGATTGGCCTGCTCGTGCCGGACCGCGGAAGCATCATATTCGACGGCCAGGAAGTCGTTGGCATGAGCGAGGACAAGCTCAGCAAGGTCCGCCAGCGCATCGCCATGCTGTTTCAGGCCGGCGCGCTCTTCGATTCCCTCACCGTATCCGAAAACGTTGGCTACGGTTTGGAGGAGCATTTCCGCTACACGATGAACAAGAAGGACATTGCCGATCGCGTGGCATGGGCCCTCGACTTGGTGGGGCTTCCGGGCATCGAGGCAATGTGGCCCGCGGACCTATCTGGCGGCATGCGCAAACGCGTGGCGCTGGCGCGGGCGATCGCGGTGCATCCGGAAGTGCTGCTCTACGACGAACCGACGACTGGCCTCGACCCCATCAACACTGCTCGTGTGAACCATTTGATCATGGGTTTGCAGGAGAGCCTGAGTATCACCAGCGTGGTGGTGACGCACGACATGAAGAGCGCGTTCAGCATCAGCGATCGCATCGCGATGGTGCATTCTGGCACCATGATTTGCCAAGGCACCGTCGACGAATTTCAGGCTTCTGCCGACCCCCGCGTCTCAGACTTCATTGCTGGGCGCGCTCCGGTGAAGGAGAGCGTGGAAACTCTGCTGACCAGCGGCTAGGGCAGCCACGAAGGATTCCGCGGGGTTTACCCCATCACATTGCGGTTTTGCGGCCAGTGACTAGGCTAGGACGACGAGCATCGTATGGCTTCCAAACGTGACATCAAGGTCGGAGCGTTCGTCCTAGTCGGCCTCATCATGACTGGCTTGACGGTGTTCTTGATCGGGGACGAACGCTCGATGTTCGAACCGAAAGAGGATTTTCAAGCGGTCTTCGATGACGTGCAGGGATTGAAGCGAGCCTCGATGGTGCGCATGGGTGGCGTTGATGTCGGCAGCGTCTCCGAAGTGCGCTATTCGAGTGACCCTTCAGATCTCAAGCTCTACGTCACGGTAAGCATCGTGCGAAATGAGTCTCGCCGCATTCGCGAAGACAGCGTGGTGACCATCGAAGGCAAGGGCTTGCTTGGCGACAAGATGATGGTCATCACACCGGGCGACCCCAAGCGGGACGCCATCCCACCTGGCGGAACGATCCCATCCAAGTCTTCCGACAACCTTGAAGCCGCACTCGCCAAGCTCAGCGGGATTGGTGAGAAGGCCGACAAGATCGCCACCAACCTGGAAAAGACGACCGCGGCCCTCGCCGACGACCAGTTCACGAAGGACCTGAAAGGCACCGTTCACTCCCTGAACAACATCCTGGTCGCGGTGGACAAGGGAGACGGCTACGCATCGCGGATCCTCAACGACCCCGCCGAGGCCGACAAACTATCGCGCGCCTTGACCAACCTGGAAAAGACGTCCGCTCAGCTCAATCGCACGCTTTCAAGCGTCAACTCCGTCGTGCGTCGCGTGGAAACGGGACCGGGCCTGGCCCACGAAGTGCTCTACGGCGAAGAGTCCGCCAAGACAGTCGCGCACTTTGGCGTTGCAGCGGAGGAGCTGGCGCTGACCCTCAAGGGCGTGCGGCAAGGCAACGGCATCGCCAAGAGCGTGATCTACGGCGACGACAACAGCCAACAGATCATGAGCAACATCAACGCCATGAGTAAGGACCTGCGTCAGATCGTTGCGGATGTGCGACGCGGAAAAGGCACAGTCGGCGCGCTCTTAGTGGACCCGTCGGTATACGAAGACCTCAAAGTCGTGCTGGGCAACGTCGAACGGAACAAGACGCTGCGTGCATTGGTTCGCTACTCCATCAAGCAAGACGAGACGGCTCCCAGGGTAGACGTGGCGGACCCGAAGCCAGCCCCGAGCAACTCCAAGGCCGGCTCGGCGTCCGTGGGCGCCGGCGAAGCGCGCGCGCCGCAGCCCTAAGGCGCCGGCTTTCGGAGACGTCGCGCTGGCGGCGCAAACTAGCGGGTTTCCCCTGCTTCCATCCTGGTCTGCCACAGCGACTGTTCAGGGGCCCGCGGCGTTCTATACTGCCTGACGATGCGAATCCTTGAACGAGTTGGACGGGCGTTGGTCGTGCTGAGCGTGTTTGCGCTGGCCTCGTACTTCGCCGTCAACTTTGGGACTGGCGGGCTTTGGCGCGGTCTGGAAGCGGCGCACGCGGTGACCGCGCCTGGCAAAAGCAAGGCGCCCTATGATCTGACGCAACTCCAGGCGGTGAACGAGACCCTCAAGACCATTCGCGACAAGTATGTCGAGCCATCACGCATCAGCCCGCAACAGATGTTCTTGAATGCGCTGAACCAGGTTCAGAAAGAGGTCGCGCAGGTCATCATCTCCCATGACGAGAAGGCGCCTACGGTCAAAGTACGTGTCGAGACCGAAGAGAAAGAGTTTCGCGTCGACAACGTTCAGGGACCCTGGGACGTAGCGGCGCGTTTGCGCGAGGTCTTTGTGTTCTTACAGCAGCACCTGAAGAACACGGAAGTGGATCTGCGGGAGGTGGAGTACGCCGCGTGCAACGGCATCTTGCGCACGTTGGATCCGCACAGCATCTTCCTGTCGCCGGAGGCGTACCGGGAGATGAACCTCTCGACTTCGGGACACTTCGGCGGACTTGGGATCGTGATCTCCATCCGAGATCAGATGCTGACCATCATGCGCCCGATGCCCGATACGCCGGCAGGGCGCGCGGGCCTCAAGCGCTTGGACCGCATTACGAAGATCAACAACGAGTCGACCTTGAACATGCCCCTGGACGACGCGGTCAAGCGCCTGCGCGGCAAGCCGGGCAGTAAGGTCACGATTTGGATCCACCGCGATGGCAACGACGGCTGGCAAGGGAGCCGGCCCTTCGAGCTGACCCGGGAAGAAATCCGCATCCGCAGCGTGGACGCGCGCCCCCTGGGCAACGGCATCGGCTACGTACGCATCAAGCAGTTTCAGCAGAGCACTGACGACGAACTGAGCGCGGCTCTATCGGAGTTTGCGAAAGCAGAACGCATCAAAGGCATTGTGCTGGATTTGCGCGGCAACCCCGGCGGCCTGCTGGACCAAGCGGCAAAGGTCGCGGACGTCTTCCTGGATTCGGGTGTGATCGTGGCGACGGTTGGTGCCAGTGAAGGGCGCGAAGAGAAGAAGGCGACTCGGCGGGACACTCAACCCCCGTACCCGATTGTAGTGCTGGCGAGCGGTTCCAGCGCAAGCGCGAGCGAGATTGTGGCAGGCGCGTTGAAGAACCAAGACCGCGCAGTCCTGGTTGGGCAAACGACCTTCGGTAAGGGCAGTGTACAGCTGGTGTTCCCACGCATCACTCCGGACGGTGCGGCGCTGAAGCTGACCATCGCGCAGTACCTGACCCCGGGTGACGTGTCCATTCAGGGCGTTGGCGTCACGCCTGACGTTCAACTGGACCCGATGACCGCGGACACCTTGGAGATGGATCTGTTCAGCGAGGACAGTCCGCTCAAGGAGCGCGACTTGTCGAAATCGCTGGCGGGCGCGGCTAAGCGCTCCAGCGACCGGCCGTTCTTCAAGCTGCGTTACAATCTGCCCGAAACGGAACGCGCCAAGATGCGGGAGCTTGGTGGCGACTTGGAGGATGACTTCCAGCTCGACTTCCCCATCGCATTTTGCCGGGACTTGGCCGCGAAGCTGCCGCCGGGCAGGCGCCCGGATCAGCTGCGCGCAGTGCAGAGCTTTCTGAACCGCAGCCAAGACACCCAGCTGGCCTCGATTGCCACGGATCTTAGCAAGCTGGGCATCGACTGGGGCGCACCCCCGAAGGACGCCAAAGAGCAGACCAAACCAGGCGACTTCGAGGTCAAGGTCGAGACGGATCGCAAGGCGGATACGGTGACCGCCGGCGAGCCCATGCAGCTGAAAGTCAGCGTCAAGAATACGAGCAAGGTGCCCGTCTACAAACTGCGCGCCGTGACCAAGAGCGACACCGGCTACTACGACGAAAAGGAGCTCGTCTTCGGTCGTATCAACGCTGGTGAGACCAAGAGCACCACGGTGCCCATGGGTTGGTGTGACATTGAGGGCCGCCGCCCCGGTTCGACGAAGCCGCTGCCCACGGATGCCAAGCGGCGCTGCAAGATCCCGATGGACGCGCTCGATCGACAGGACGTCGTGAAGGTTCGGTTCCACGCCGAAGGCGGAGACCCGCCTTCGGATGCGGAGTTCCGTCCAACGGTGAAGAGCCTCGAGCGTCCGGTGTTCGCCTACAGCTACCAGATTGCAGACGACCGCCCCGGCAACGGCGATGGGCAACTGTCCCGTGGCGAGGGCGCCACCGTGTACCTGACGGTGAAGAACGTGGGCAAAGGGCGCTCTTACGAGACCCAAGCAAACTTGCGCAACCTGACCGGCGACGGCCTGCTGCTACGTGCCGGCCGCTTTGACGTCTCCAATATGAAGCCGGGAGAGGTGCGAGAGGTGGCGTTCACCTTCGACGTGACTGGGGCGCTGCAGGAAAGCTTCGCGAAGATTGACATCAGCGTATCGGACCGAGACCTCCGGGTGGTTTCCAATGAAAAGGTGACCATCCCGATCACGCGTAGCGGACAGTTCATCAACAAGGCTGCAGGCACAGTGCGGGCAGAGAAAGACTTGCCTGTGCGCGGGCAGCCCGTCGCGGATACGCGCGTCGTCGCGGAGATCCCCCAAGGCACCTTGCTGACTCGCGAAGGTACCTTCGGTGGCTACACCAAGGTACGCTTGAACGGATCGCGTTTCGGCTACGTAGAGACTGCGCTGGTCGCCGACGCTGCCGGAAATCCGACGAAAGTGAAGCTCGAACCCGCCTTGAGCCGTTCGCCGCCACTCCTGGAGGTGACCCCTAGCGTCCTAGCGACTCGTGGGGGCAAGGTGCGCATTCAGGCCGTCGCCACCGATGGCGATCACGTTCTGGACGCCTATGCATTCATCGGCAGCCGTAAAGTCTTCTACCAGTCGAACCGCAAAGGCAGCGACCGCAAGAAGCTCGAGATCACGTTCGAGGCCGAGCTGACGCCCGGCGTGAACGTGGTGACCGTGGTGGCCCGCGAAAACGAAGACACTGCCACGCGGCACACCTTGATCGTGCGCCGGGACGGCAAGAACGGCGAGGCCCTGCCCACGCCAAAGGGCGAGGACTTTGGCGCCGACTGGGAGTTCCACGGCGGCGACTAAACTGTGCCGGAGACAGCATGATCCGATTTCACGTCAACGTGGACCACGTGGCGACCGTCAGGAATGCCCGGGGCACGCGCTACCCAGATCCGGTGTTTGCCGCGCAGCTCTGCGAGCAGGCAGGCGCTGACGGCATCACTTGTCATCTTCGAGAAGACCGGCGACACATCCGCGACGATGACGTGTTTCGCCTGCGGACGAGCATCGACACCGTCCTCAATTTGGAGATGGCGGCGACGGAGGAAATGGCTCGAATCGCGGAGAAGGTGCGCCCGGACGTGATCACCCTCGTGCCGGAGCGCCGCGAAGAGCAGACCACTGAAGGGGGCCTCGACGTGATCGAGAACCGCAAGGCGATTCAGCCGATTTCGGAACTCTGCGAACGCCTTGGTATCAAGCTGAGTCTGTTTGTGGAAGCGGATGAACGCCAGCTCGCTGCCAGCAAGGCTGTCGGCGCCCGGCAGGTGGAACTGCATACGGGGCGATATTGCGACGCGACGGGCGCGGAGGCCGACGCGCAGCTCGTGCGACTTCGCGGAGGCGCGCGCCGCGCGCATGATCTCGGACTCGAGGTCGCCGCCGGCCATGGGCTCACTCGGCACAACCTGATCGCCGTCGCTGGGATCGATGTCATCGAAGAGCTCAACATTGGTCACGCGGTCATTGCCGATGCCGTCATCGTCGGTCTGCGCGAGTCGGTGCGCGGCTTCCGAGACGCCATCATGCGCGGCGTGCACTCGCGAGCCGAGCCCGCGCCGGATAGTCGGCGTCGCTGATTTTCCTCGACAGCCGCGCAGCCCCGGCACTAGCTAACGGCGTGAAACCGGTGCTTTCACGCGCCCAGAGCCGCGAGCTGGATCGAAAGGCCATCCGGGAGCATGGGATCCCGAGCATGACCTTGATGGAAAACGCCGGGGCTGGAGCGGCGGAGATCGTCAAGGCGCTGTGTGCGGCAGGGAGCCGCGTGCTTGTGGTTTGCGGTGGCGGCAACAACGCCGGAGACGGCTACGTGGTCGCGCGACGTTTGCTCGAAGCTGGCCGGCAAGTCAGCGTCGTTTCCCTGGTGGCCACCGAGCGCCTTGGGGGCGATGCGCAGAAGAACTATCAAGCGCATGCCGCACTCTCGGCAGAGCCCACGCTATGCGACCTCGATGAAGCGTTGCCGCTGCTACAGGCCGAGCTCACGGGGCTTGCTACAACCGACGTCATCGTGGACGCGGTATTCGGCACAGGACTGGACCGTGCGGTCGAAGGACGCTTCGCGCGTGCGCTCACGCTACTGAACGGCTCGCCGGCGCATCGGATCGCTTTGGACGTTCCTTCTGGTCTGTGCGCGGATACAGGGAACGTGTTGGGCACGGCGGTGTTGGCCCAGGACACGGTTTGTTTCGCAGAACGCAAGTTGGGGTTGTGCACGTCGACGGGGGCTCGCCACGGGGGCCGCGTGCACGTCGTGGACATTGGGATCCCCGCCGGACTGGCACAGGACGTTGGATTCGCTTCGGAGCTCGTCGAAGCGGTGGATGCACGTTCATGGCTGGTGCCGCGCTCTCTCGATGTGCACAAGCGCAGCGCGGGCCACGTCCTGTGTTTCGCCGGGTCTCCCGGCACCAGCGGCGCCGCGCTGCTTTGCGCCCAAGGCGCGCTGCGCAGTGGCGCTGGGCTCGTGACGTTGGCGGGCTTTTCAGAGACTCGCGCCGTGCTCGAGCCGCGCGTGCTCGAAGCCATGACGGCGGCGCTCGACGAGGGACAGCTCGAAGCGTCTCTGGATGCGTTGCTTGTTCGCGCAGATAGCGTGGTCATCGGGCCCGGTTTCGGAACAGGCGAGCGCGAGCGGCGAGTGATCCGCCACGTTGCGCTGCATGCAAACAAACCCGTTGTCGTGGATGCCGACGCCATCACTTGTTTCGCGCAAGCTGCCGCGGAGCTGGCTCAGAGCTCTGCTGCCCTGGTGCTGACACCGCATCCGGGGGAACTAGGGCGCCTGCTTGGGTGCAGCACCGCGGAGGTCGAGGCCAACCGATTCCTGTCCGCCACGCGGGCTGCCAAAGAGACCGGGGCTGTGGTGGTCTTGAAAGGGCCCTATTCATTGATTGCGCGCGCCGGAGAGCGCACCTGGATCAACGATGGCGCTGCGCCCGTACTGGCGACAGCCGGCTCGGGAGACGTCCTTGCGGGCGCTGTCGCGGCGTTTGCTTGTGGGTTGGACGCAAAGCGAGCGGCTGCTTTAGCCGTGTATCTGCACGCGCTTTCCGGGCGGCTGTGGCAGCGGCGCAGCGGTGCGGACCGCGGCATGCTCGCTCGGGAGATTGCCGACGGCATTCCTTTGGCGATTGCCGACCTGGCGAGCAGCCCCAGCATGCTGCCAGATTGACACGCCCGGTGCGTCCGCCGGGACGCGCAAAAACGCGGAAAAACGCGGTGTTGCACCAGAGCATGGGCTGGCACGCCCCTTGCGATGGTGTTTCGGCGGAGGACATTGATGCCCAAGACGGACACCACGCAGCGCACCATGCGCGATGAGATTACGGACCACCTGCCCGCGCTGCGCGCTCGCGCCATGAAGCTGTGCCTGAACCGCACCGAGGCCAACGACCTCGTGCAGGACACGGTAGAGCGCGCGCTGCGATTTGAATCCAGCTACGTACCCGGGACGAACCTGCGCGCATGGGCGCAGCAAGTCCTATTCAGCGTGTTTGTCACGCGCTGCCGCCGCTTGCGCCGCGAACGCCGTGCCATGGAGGTGTTGAGCACCGACCCGTGTGCCTGGACGCATCGCGACCCGCCCCCTGCCATGAACAGCCTGTCACCCCGGGTCAACCAGGCGCTGACCGCGCTGCCGCCAGCATTTCGTGACGCGGTGCGCCTCGTGGATCTGGACGAACGCAGCTACAAGGACGCCGCGGCGCTACTGAGCGTCCCAGTGGGAACCGTCATGAGTCGACTGTTCCGCGGCCGACGCCTGCTGCGGGAGGCATTGCAGCCTGACGCGCCAATGCTGCGCGCTGCGTAATATGTGGGCGGATCTGCCCGCGGCGCGCAAGCGACGCCCACGGAATTCCCTTGGATCGGCTGCGCGTCGCGACTAGCGTCAAGCGGCCATGGTGGGGAGAGTGGGAAGCGGAACCGTTCTAGTCGTAGACGACGACGCCGATTTGTGTGCGTTGGTGAAGACGGTCCTCGAGGAACAAGACTTCCAGGTACGCGTCGCGGAGGATGCCGAGGCCGCATTGGCGGCGATCGCAGAGGAGGTTCCCGCGCTCGTGCTGCTCGACGTAGTGATGCCGGAAATGAATGGCATCGAGTTGGCGCGTCGTCTGCGTGCCAAAGAAGGGCTCCAGATGCTGCCCATCGTGTTTCTCACAGCACTGCATGACGAGGGGACCCAAGAGCGTGCAGCTGCCGCCGGGGGCAACGACTTCCTGACCAAGCCGTTTTCCTCCTGGGAGCTGGTCTCGCGGGTTCGCGCCCTGATCTCGGTGACGGATCTGCACCAAGAAGTCGAGCGTTGCTATCGCAGCATGACGCGGCAAATGGGTGCGCTTTCCAAAGCACGGGAGCACCAAAAGACGCTCACGGAGCTAGTGGCGCACGACCTGAAGAACCCAGTCACCGCTATGGTGCTTGGTGTGGATCACGCACTGAGCACCATGGACGCCGCGCCGGAACGCGCGAAGGAAAGCCTGCGCGACGTCAAGTTGGGCGCCACGGCACTCCAAGCCATGTTGTCGGATCTGCTCGACGTCGAGGTTGCCGAAGAACGGGGGCTGGTCCCGGCCAGGACGGCAGTGAACGTCGGGCGTTTGATAGCGGATTTGGCGCGACTGTTCGATCCCCGGGCAGAAGACGTCGGCCTCGAGCTCGACGTGCGCGTCGAAGGCGAGTTGGGGCGCCTGATGCTCGACCGCAGTCTCCTCTCGCGCACGGTGGCGAACCTGGTCGACAATGCCCTGCGCTACGCGCCGAAGGGCACGAAGGTTGGCCTATACGCCCGTTTGGAAGCGGGCGCGCTCGTCATCGAGGTGGTGGATCAGGGCCCCGGCGTGCCACCAGAACTGCGCAAGACGGTCTTTGAGAAGTACTCCAGCGGAGGCGGCGATCCCGTACGCAAGCAACGTGGGCTCGGGCTTTCGTTCTGTCGACTTGCGGCGCGCGCCCACGGCGGCGACGTCGTGATCGATGCCGCGCCGGGCGGTGCGACCTGCTTCCGGGTGACACTGCCCGTCGTTGAAGCCTAAAGACGGATCAGGCCAAGAGTTCTACGTGACCTGCGCGCACGTGCTCTAGCTGGGTAGCCGTTTCGACGAGTAGCTCACCGTTTTCGGAGAGCCCACGGGCGACGCCGCGGATCGTGTCCACCCGCACGCGCCGCCCCGCAAGCACGTCGTGCTGCCGCAGCTCCGGCAGTAGCGGGTGCAAACCGGCTGCGGCCACCTGCTCAGTGCGTGGTTGCAGCTCGCCTAGGATCTCAAGCAGGAGATCTTCTCGGCGCGCATGGGCGCCGAGAAGCGCTAGCGAGGTTGCGGTTTCAGCGAGTGGGGTCGGGAAGACTCGTGTCTGCACGTTGAGCCCGACTCCTGCGACAACGGCGCTCAGCGCTCCAGCCTGCGTGATGCTCTCGAGCAGCACACCCGCCAGCTTTCGCTGCCTCACCCACACATCGTTTGGCCACTTGAGGCCGACGACTTCGCCAGGCAAGTGCCGCGCAACGGCGTCGCGAATCGCCAGACCCACGGCGAGCGTGAGTTGTGGCGCCTGCTCTGGGCGGAGCCTCGGGCGCAGCAGCACGCTGAAGGTGAGGTTTTCTCCTGCGGGCGCCAGCCATGGGTTACCGCCGCGGCCCCGGCCTTGATGCTGGAAGTCGGCCACGAAGGTCGCGCCATGAGGCGCACCCGTGCGGGCGGCCGCGAGGGCGTTGTCGTTCGTGGAGCCTGTTTCGGACATGGCCGACAGCGGCGCTCCCAGCGGGAGCTGGCGCCGCTCGTGCTCGGACTCGAAGTATGCGGCGTCGAAAGCCGTCACAGCGCGTTCAGGTCTAGCGCGATATCCGCAGCCGGCGCCGAGTGAGTGAGAGCACCGACGCTGATCACGTCGACGCCCTGCGCCGAGAGATCAGCGATGCGTTTCAAGGTGATGCCCCCTGAGACTTCGACCAGCGCGCGGCCCTTGGCGATCTCGCATGCTTGGGTGATCTCGGCGGGATCGAAGTTGTCCAGCATCACGATATCTGCGCCGACGTCCAAGGCTTCGCGTAGGGCTGCGATGTTTTCCACCTCGACTTCGATCTTGCTGGTGTGCGGAGCATGGGCCCGCGCGCGCTGCACGGCGGCAGAGATGCCGCCTGCCGCTACGATGTGGTTGTCCTTGATCAGGACTGCGGAGCCGAGGGTGTCTCGGTGGTTGTGCGCGCCCCCGACGCGAACAGCGTAACGCTCGAAGGCCCGCAGTCCCGGGGTTGTTTTGCGCGTGTCGGCGATTCGGCTTGTTGACCCCGGAGTCAGCGCGGCGACGAATGCATGCGCTTGCGTCGCAATACCGCTCATGCGCTGCGCGAAATTCAGCGCGGTGCGTTCGGCCTTGAGCAATGATCGCGCGCTGCCTTCGACCAACCACAGCTGCGTCCCCGGCTGCACCAAGGTGCCTTCCGCGACCAGACACTCCACGCGCACCCCAGGGTCGACGCGGTAAAAGACTCTGGCAAAGACGTCGCCACCGCATGCCACGAGCGCGCTACGCGCGACAGCGTGGGCGCGCGCGCGCGCCCCTTCGGGCACGCAACTGTCTGTGGTCAGATCGCCTCCTGCGAGGTCTTCGCGAAGGGCCCGGTCCACGGCGTCGTCTAGCAGGACTTCCAGCAACATCGGCCCGAAGATAGCGGCGTCTTTGCCACAAAGCGAGGCGCCTGACCCGAGTCAAAGGTAGGAACTCGTTCGGCGGAAAAACCGTTTGAAGATGGGCATGTGTGGGGAAACGTTTGCGGGAAGAAAGGGGAAAGCGTTCGCGGGAACAAGGGGAACGTCCGCGGAAAATCGATATGTATGCAAAGTGTTTTTCCTGTCGGCCACCCCAGCCGACACCGCGTACTGAGCGGTTTTCCGCGCCATGAACTTGCGCGTTCGAGTCACCGGCTCGAGTGCCGAGCGAGAGCGACCCCTCGACCTGTTCGAAACCAAGCCGGCGCGTGGCTCTTTCGCTGCGGGCAAAGCCACGATAGGATCCCTCGCGTGGGGCACAAGATCCTGTTGATCGACGACGAGGACGACATCCGCACCATTGCGGAGATGAGCCTGGCTACAGTCGGCGGCTTCGAAGTCGTGCTCGCGGAGAACGGGCGGCGCGGGGTTGCGCTGGCGCTGAGTGAGAAGCCCGACGCCATCTTGCTTGACGTGATGATGCCCGGCATGGACGGGCCCACGACCCTTGCCACCATTCGATCCAATTCCGAGACGCGAGGGATCCCAATCATCTTCATGACTGCGAAAATCCAGTCCAAGGAACGCGAAGCCTACCTAACCCTGGGAGCTGCCGGTGTGATCCCGAAGCCGTTCGACCCGATGACCCTGGCGACGGACATCAAGGAGATCTTAGGGTGGAAGTGAGCTGCGTTCTCAGATGGCAGTGCTCTTGCCAATGAACGACGCGATCCGCGCGCTGATGCAAGCCTTCGGCAAGAAGTTGCCTGGGCGCCTGCTGGAGCTGGACACCGCTCTCGGTGCCGCCCGCGGAGGGGACCTGGAAGCGCACCAGGATGCCAAGCGGCTCGCGCACAAGCTGCACGGCACTGCCGGAAGCTACGGCTACGCCCAAGTAAGCAGCGCCGCCGGCGTCCTGGAAGCCGCGTTGGAGCGCTCGGAGCCCGACTGGACGCAAATCGACGTTGCCTACGCTTTGGTCAAGAGCGCCGTTGCGGCCTGCTCGCAAACGGGCGCCTAGGCGTCGTTCTCCAGCTTCAAGCAGCGATTGACGATTGCGACCAATCGCTCCTCGGAGGTCTGAGACTTCACCAAGGCCGCTTCAACCTGACCCGCAATCTCCGCACTGACTTCCGACGCGCTGAACAGCACTGCGGGCACGCCAAGTTCGCCCAACTCGGGCAGCAGATCGAGCCCAGAGCCATCCGGCAGTCCGAGATCGACGAGTGCCAGATCGAATGTGCGCGTTGCGAGCAGCGCCCGCGCTTGATCCAGGGTTGCCGCAGCGACGGTATCCACGGCATCGCTCAAAAGCGCGGCCACCACGTCGCGCAGGTCGGGATCGTCTTCGATGTGCAGCACCTGGGCGCGTGCCGCTCCCGGTGGCGTCGAAGCGCGCAATGCGGCGGCCAAACGGTCCGCGTCGATGGGCTCGGTGAGCCAGTCCGCAACGCCCAGGCCTGTGCCGTGCACGCGGGTGTCCGCGGAAGAGGCCGAAATGACTGCAACGGGCATCTTGCTGGCTGAGTGCTTCGTACGTAGCTCGGCTAACCAGCGAGCGCGTGATTCGGCACCGCCGCTCATGTCGATCACGACGCCGCTGATCTTGCCGGTCAAGAGGGCGGCGTCGGCATCAGCGAGGCACGCGGCCGTGGTGCACGCCGTTCCGCGAGCCGCTAGCATCTTCGTCAGCACCTCGGCGACAGCGTTGTCTTCAACGACCAGCAGCACATTGGGCAGCGGCGCATCTGCCGCCACCTGCGGAATCGTCGGGAGTCGGAACCAAAACTCGGTTCCGTCGTCTTTGCTCTCGAAATCGATGTCGCCCCCGTGGGCTTCGAGGATTGCCTGGGCGATGCTGAGTCCGAGTCCGGTTCCGCCTTTCTGTCGCCTGTCCGTGGAGTCTGCCTGCGCGAAGCGGCCGAATACCTTGCCGCGAAATTCTGCCGGGATCCCGGGCCCGCGGTCGCGCACTCGGGTGACGGTTGCCCCGGCGACGACCTCGACGGAGACGTCCACCACGGTGCCGCGTTTCGTGAATTTTGCGGCGTTGGACAGCAGGTTGTCCATGACCTGCACGATTCGGTCCGGGTCCGCAACGACTTCGACGGGCTGTGACGGGCAACGCAATGCAAAACTGGTTTCGTATCGCGCCGCGTAGGGAGCATTGGCTTGCACGGCGCCGCGCACCAAGGCGCATAGCTCCACCGGGCGCCGTTGCAGCTCCAGGCGCCCCGCTTCGATGCGCTCGACGTCCAAGATGTCGTTGATCAGTCGCACTAGCCTGTCGACGTTGTTGACCGCGATTCCGAGCAAACCCTGGGCTTTGCCCGGCAGCTCGCCGGTCACTCCACCCGCGAGTAGTCCGAGGCTGCCGCGGATGGAGGTCAGCGGTGTGCGTAGCTCGTGACTCACCGTCGAGATGAACTCGTCCTTGAGACGTTCGGCGGCTTTTCGCTCGCGGATGTCGTGGGCGATGAGGGACAAGTACTCCACGCCGCCGGACTCGCCGTGATGAGCGATCAGCGTGATCAAGGCTGGGATGCTTGTTCCGGAGTGGGTGAGCAAGCCGCCCTCGCCGCGCCACAAGCCGCGGTTGACCGCTGTTGGGAGTGCCTGCTCCGAGAACGTCGACCGGAACTCCGGCGAGATGAGCTGCCGAAAGTTCTTCAGGGTCGCAGCGCTGCCGGTCTCCAGCAGGGTCAGTCCGCCTCGGTTTAAGTAGGAGAGCGTGCCGTTGGCGTCGGCAAGGGCGATCAGCTCGGGAGCCGATTCCACCACGGACATCAAGCGGCGCCGCTCAGCTTCCAGACGTCGTTCTTCGCCGATGTCTTTGGCCAACACCGAGGCGCCGACGACGACTCCTGCGCCGTCCCGCACCGGGGAAACCTGCAGCCGGACCTCCATTTCCCGACCCTCTTGGTGACGACGCACCGTTTCCCTTTCGCGGACCCGCTCGCCCCTGCAGATCGTGGCCAGAATATCGGCAACTTCCCCGTGCCGGTTCGGCGGTATGAGGGTTGTGATCGGCTTGCCGATCACTTCGTCGGCCCGGTAGCCGTAGAGCGCCTCCGCCGCATGATTGAAGCTCGTGATGCGTCCTTCCAGATCCTTCGACAAGATTGCCAGCTCTGACGACTCGACGATCGCCGCGAGCATGCTTTGGTCTCGGGCGGCCTGAAACAGCTCCTTTTGGGATTGGCTGAGCGCATCGTGACTGCGCTTGAGTTGAAAGCGGGAGAGCACCAGACCCGCCAAGTCTGCCAACAGTCCGAGTTGCTCGGAGCTCAATTGCCGCGGTTGGTCATCGATCACACACAGCGTTCCTAGAGCGTGACCCTCCTCCGTGATCAGGGGGTGCCCCGCATAAAAACGCAGGTGCGGCGGCCCGGTCACCAGCGGGTTGTCGGAAAACCGTGGGTCCGCGTGGGAGTCTTCGACAACCAGCGGAGCTCGGTCGAATACCGCATGCCCACAAAACGATATGTCGCGCGGAGTCTCTCGGGCGTCGAGGCCGTGATGGGACTTGAACCATTGACGGTTCGCATCCACCAACGAGATGAGCGCAATGGGTGTGCCCGCGATATGCGCAGCCAGCCGCGTCAGCGCGTCGTAGGCTTCTTCCTCGGCGGTATCCAGGATCTCAAGCTCGTGCAGCGCCTGAAGCCGCTGCGCTTCGTCCTGTGGTGTCGGCGCCTTCTTCAATCTCTCCCCTCGTCTGCCCGGACCCGCCTAGTTCGCGAAGCCGTAACTGCGTGCCAAGAACGTAGCAAAGATGTTGCACAGCGCGTGAAACACAATGCCTGCACCCACGCCGCCGGTGCGAGCGCGCAGGTATCCGAACACCAAGGCAGGAAAAAACACCGCAAGGCGATTCGGGTTCACGTCGGTTGCCAGGTGGCCAAGGGCAAACAGCGCACTGCTAATCAAGACGCCCCAACCGAGCTGCGCGCCCAAGAAACGCACTTTCGGGCTTCGGGCTTTGTCCAACGCAGACTGCAGATAGCCTCGGTAAAAGGCTTCTTCAGGCAGGGCGATGACCAGCAATTGTCCCAGGGCCTCGTCCCAAAGATTCGGCGGGAATGTCGGGGAGAACCCGTGATTCGGTTTCCACCAGCTCAGCCAGCCGAACCAAAAGGCCGGAAAAATCACCAGGGCCAAGCCAAACGCCCACAGCGTGGCCCGAAGCGTGTCACTCAGGAGGCGCCTTGGAACGAGGGCTCGGGACTCCAACAGTCCGCCGAGGGACAGTCCGTACTGGGCTGGATCCGATTCGCGCCGCAGGGCCAGCCAATAGGTCGCTGCCAGAAATCCCAGCCCCACCCCCGTTGCCGCGAAATTGTCGGGCAAAAAGTAGGACAACGCGGTCACTAACGCTGTGGTGGCCACCGCGGCGACCAGCGGGCCACGAAAGCCCCCGACGCCCACTCCTTGGGCCTGCGCGGGAGTCGGATCCGCTTGGTTGGGTTCAATCACGAGCGCTCCGGGCGGATTCTACAGAGAAACGGCTGTTTTCTCCCGGTCGGACTCCCCGAATCGACCATCCTGGGATAAGGTCCGGCGGCTCGCTCGGGGGTCCGGGTGAGCGCGCACGTACGCGCGCCAGGCGGCTCGGCTCCAGTTGTCGCGTCTCCACCGACCCCAAGAGTACGGCTGGAGGAACCATGGTCGACGCACAACTCGACGTCGGGGACGGAAATTTCAAAAAGGGCCGCTTCAATCCCTTCGTCATTCTCATCGGCTTCGTCGCCGTTGTGGGGCTGGGGATCTTTCTGTTCATCGGGCTCAAGCAAGACGCCGAGAAGCTTACGGTAGAGCAGGGCGAAGAGCAGAAGAAAGCGATCCAGATCCTCCCCAAGGAGGAGCAACTCCCCAAGTGGCGCGAGTGGGCGAAGTCCGATCGCAGCATGGAGCTCCAAGCAGAGGCGCTCAAGCAGCTCGCGTGGGCCAAAGATCCCGAGGGGGTGGGCGCGGCCATCGCGGCGCTCAAGTCCGATGCGGAACCCATTCAGGCCATGGCGGCAACGGCGCTAGCGGAATATGGCCTCCCGCTGGGGGAACCGGCCAAAGGCCCCTTGCTGCAGGCGTTGAAGACGGCCGGCCCGGGTGCGAAACCACAGATTGCCTGGGCGCTTGTCGTGCTCGGAGAGTCGTCGGCCTTCGACGACATCATGCCGCTGTACAAGGCCGGCCACTTGTCCAAGGTGCAACGGTTGGGCGGCGGCGTCGCTTTCGACCCGGAGCAGATCGTCAAGCTCGTCTCATTGGACAAGCTGGCGAGCTATGCAGGCGACGAAAGCCCAGCTGTGCGCCAAATGGTGGCCACCGTTCTTTCCCGCAACGCTGAGCCTAAATGGACGGACGTGCTCATCAAGTTGGTGCAGGACGAAGATGGGGAGATTGCGCGGCAGGCTGCCCCGGGTCTCGGCAAGATCGGCGACGAGCGCGCACGCGAGCCCCTGCTGAAAGCCCTGAAGACCGGCGACAAAGAAAGCCGGACCAAGTACCTCGAAGCGCTTCGAGACGGCATCGGCACCCAAGGGCTGGTGCTGGCTCTCGACAGCCTGAACGACGATCCCGAGCGCGCGTGGTTCCAGACGAAGCAAGTCTTCGATCTGATCCGCCAGCTCGCGGACCCCCGCGGCGGCGATCATCTGATCAAGTACATCGAGACGAAGCCGCATATTCACTGGCAGACCGAGGCCGCCACGGCAATGGCAGAGGTCGGAGACGTCCGCGCCGTGTCGACCCTCGCCAAGCGGCTGCGCATGGATCCCACTAAGATCTACAGCGACCAGTACGACCACGAACAGATGCTCAAGCGCGACGACAATGAGCGCGTCGTTGCAGCGCGCATGATCGCTGACTTGGCGGTGCTTCATCCCGACAAGCGTGAGCAAATCCGCGCGGACGCCGAAGACGGCGTGATCTTCTGGATCCACGAACTGCCTTCGCCGCATGCCAACGGTCTGCGCGCGTTGGCGGCGATGGAGAGCACCAAGGACCTGACGGCTTTGCGCAAGTGGGCCGACCCGAACGTGCCGCTTCCTAAGGAAGGCCAACAGCCGCCGTTCCCCGAAGAGTGGGTGATTGCTCAAAGCGCGCTTCGCTACGTGGGTTGGCTGAAAGACGAGCAGTCATGGCCGGTGCTGGAGAAGGCTCTCAAGCGCCGCCCCGCGGACCGCGACGTGACCATGGACGGCCTGATGCAGGGCGGCGTGGCGATCTTGGGCATGTCCCTACGCGCCATGGGAGTGGGCGCGGCTCATGGTTTCTCTGAATGGGGCGACCGTCGCGCCTTCAAGCAACTGCTGGAGTACGCGGAGGAACCGAAGGAAAACGAGCAGAGTCGCATTGAGGCGTGTGCCGCCATGGCATGGGTCGCCACCAAGGAAGACATGCTTGAGGTCGCTAAGAAGGTCCAAGAGTACGACAAGCCCGACAAAGCGGACTCCTTCCGGCGCAGCTGCTTCTTGGAGACGCTGATCACGCGGCCCATCGAAGGGACTGGTTCGGCGCTTGTGGGATTGCTCAAGCCAGATTCGGCGCTGCAAACGCGCCATCAGGTGGCGCGGGCGATCGGAAAGGCCGGACTCGACGGGGAGACCGAGGCGAAGCTGTTCGAGCTGATGAAAGAAGACGCGCTGATGAATGACGCCGCGTTGGCGCTTATTCTTGGCGGGTCCCCAGACACTGCCGCCCGTACCGTGGCGCTGTATGCCGACAAGCAGAAGACGGCCATCGAAGAACTTGCCGACCTCTGGTACCGCAGCTTCGGCTACTGGTCCAACGAAGACCTCGAGAAGGGGCGCATCTTCAAGTACGTCGACAATGCCGTGGCGATCTCTCGCGTGGAACTCAAGCAGTCCGCCCAAGAGTGGGCGCGCGTCATGCTGATGAAGCAGCTGGACAACCTGCAGTTCGACAACGGACCGCACTCCTTCACTCGCGTGGTGTTGCGGGGACGCCTCCGCCAGATGGCCGCCGACGAGAGCAAGCCAGAGCTGATGGAAGGTGCCGTCCGAGCACTCTTGTTCATGAAAGAACAGGGGGTGCTGCTTTCCCTACGTGACGGAAAAGGCAAGAGCGGCGAGCTCGCACGCAAAGCCTACTTCGAGCTGATGAATCCCAAAGTCGTCACCGGCGTGAAGCTCCCTGAGGACGATAAGAAGTGAGGCGCAGCCGGGCCTGGGTCTCGGCGTTGTCTCTGGTCTGCGTGTTCTGCGCGCCGGTCAAGCCCGCGAAGGAGGCAGCCGGTCCGCAGCTACTGAACATCGAAGCAAAACCAGGCGCGGTGATCGACCGTGCCTGTGTGGCTAGCGGTCCGGAGCTCTGCTTCAACGCCCGAGACGACAATTGCAACGGCATTATCGACGAAGGCTGCGGGGTCAATACGGGGCTGGTTCAGTTTGCCGTCGCCTGGGTCGAAGCTGGCGCCGACGTGGATTTGCGGGTGACAGATCCAAACGGTGAGCTCGTCGAGGCGGGCAGGGCCACCCAGAGCGGCTTGGTCAAGGACCGCGACTGCCCGGGAAAGCTCAACGCTTGCCGCGGCCAGAACATGGAAAACGTCTATCTGGAGGACGGCGACCCCGTGCGTGGCAAATACCGGCTTCGGGTTCGGTTGGAGCAGCTTGGCGCCGAAAACCCACCTATTCTCGTCACGCTCGGCGCTCGCGTGGGGCCAAAGACCTACGCGCTCGAAATGTCGTTGTCGCGTGCCGGAGACGAACACGAAGTTGTGTTCGAACTCTGAGACGGCCAAAGCTGCCGCTTTTCAGCGCGCTTGAGTCCCGCTATGCTCAGCTGTTGGCCGCAAAACGGAAGCAATTGGCGCGCGTCACCGGGGCACTGGATTTGCCCAGGGGACCCGATGTGCGTCACCGCATTCGAGTTGACAAGCATTGGTTCGATGAACCGGCCACGATAGAGCTTGAGCTACCCCGCAACCTCGCCTGCGCGGCATGTGAGGGCGGCGGTTGCGATATCTGCGAGCGCTCGGGGGCGATCTCGATCCGCGGTCGTAAGGAACCGGCTGAGCTCCTGCGCATCACTTTGCCCCGGCGCGACGTTGACCTGGAAACGACGGGATCTGGGCGCAGCGTCGTTGTGCGGATCCCAGGTCGCGGGGGCATGGCGGAGGAAGACGACTTGCCTCGCGGCATTCTACTGCTGCAGCTCGTGTCTGCGGACGAGGCCGACGCTGGCGTCTGCCGGGTGGAGCCCGAGCGGGCGCCCGACGTCGCTGCGCCATCGGTGCCGCCGGCGCAGGCCCGCGCAAATTGGACGCTGTACCTGGCCGTCGCGGTTATCCTTTGGATATTGCTATTGATTTGGCTGCGGATGAGCGGCCGCGGTTAGAACTTCGCCCAATGCGCAAGCCGGTTGACGCGGAGCGGCATGGGCCTCTACACAGAGGGCAGCACTCGGCGCCCTAAGGCGCGCAGCGCCCGCTGTGGCGGGCTGGGACCTCACCGAAAGGGAAAACCATGAATCCCGTCGCGATGGCCGTGATCATCTTGAGCCTGGTGGGGGCGTTTCTGTGGAGCGCAAATAACCGCTGGGGACTCCTCACTGTCGGAGATCGGACCAACGAGAGTCGCACCGACCGCATCGGCGAACGTCTGCGCGCGGTGTGGACCTTTGCGTTCTTCCAAAAGAAGATGCGCTACTACCTGGCGGCGGGCCTGGCGCACAACCTGATCTTTTTCGGTTTTTCAGTGTTGCTACTGCGCACGCTGATTCTGTGGGGCCGCGGCTTCGATCCGACCTTCAATCTGTGGGTCTTCGGCCCGGCAACGGGATTGGGCCAGGGCTATGCGTTTGCGAAAGACGTGGTTGCGGTCCTGGTGCTGCTCGGCGTCAGCGTCTTCGTTTACTACCGCGTGATCAGCCCGCAGAAGCGCATGAACCTGGGGCTGGAGGGCCTGTTCATTCTCGGAATCATCGCCACGATGATGATCTCCGACATCTTCTATGACGGGGCGGCAACGGTTCTCAACCAGCGTTTCGCCGGCGAGTGCGCTGGGCGAGCCGATGAGTGGTGCGCGCGCGCTGGCGTCGTGATTGCGCCCCTAAGCGCGCCGGCGGCGAGCATTGCCTGGCATCCCTGGCCGGAGCCCGCCGGTTCTTTGGCGGCGACTCTGGTTCAGGGCGCGAGCATCGAGACTCTCGTCAAAATCGCCCATGCCGGCTTCTGGACTCACTCGACCCTGGTGCTCGTATTCCTGAACATCCTGCCCTACAGCAAGCATTTCCACATCCTCACCGCGGTCCAGAACGTATTTCTGACGGACCTAACGCCCAAGGGGCGTCTGGCACCCATCGCGAAGAACACCGAGGAGCTCATGGGCATGGTCGAAAAGGCCATGGAGCGGGAGGATATGAGCATCGCGCGCATTGGCTACGCGCGCATCGAGCACTTCAGCTGGAAGGACATCCTCGACTTCTACACCTGCACCGAGTGCGGGCGCTGTTCCGACAATTGCCCGGCGGCGACGACGGGCAAGATACTGTCGCCGAAGTTTTTCACTCTCGATTTGCGGGACCACTTGTACGCACGGCAAGAAGAGTTTCTCGAATTGGGTCAGCCTCCGCGGCTGGACCTTACGACCAAGGCAGAGACGGACACCGAATCGAGCGAGTCCGGGGCCGACGCGGAAAACAAGTCCGGCGAAGGCGATGCGGACGAGTCGTCCAAGGACGCCTCGTCCGACGCCTCTACTCCGTCGCCGCCGCCCTATCAGCCCGTGGACCTCGTGCCCAACGTCATCCACGAAGATGTACTCTGGGCATGCACGACCTGTCGCGCCTGCGAAGAGCAGTGCCCCGTCATGATCTCCTACGTGGACAAGATCGTGCAGATGCGCCGCAATCTCGTGATCATCAAGGGCGAGTTCCCCGGTGAGCTTTCCAAGCCCTTCGAGGGCATGGAGGTCAATGGCAACCCCTGGAACCTGTCTCGCATGGATCGGGCGACCTGGACCGAAGGTCTCGATATCAAAACCTACTCGGAAAAGCCGGATGCTGAGGTCCTGTACTGGGTCGGTTGTGCGGCGAGCTACGACGACCGCGCGAAGAAGATCGCTCGGGCGACGTCGCTGCTCTTGCAGCAGGCCGGGGTTGATTTCGCAATCTTGGGCGAGGAAGAAACCTGCACCGGGGATTCTGCGCGGCGCGCCGGCAACGAATACCTCTTCACGATGCTGGCAGAAACGAACATCGCCACCATCAACGGGTATCAAGAGCAGGGTGGCATTAAGACTATCCTGACGACCTGCCCGCATTGTTTCAACACCTTGGCCAACGAGTATCCCGACTTCGGCGGCAAGTACGAGGTCGTGAACCACACCGACTACCTGTTGGGCTTGCTGGCCCAGGGCAAACTCAAAGCAAAGAACAGCGTCAAGGCGCGGGTCGTCTATCACGACAGCTGTTACCTCGGTCGCTACAACGACATCTACGATTCGCCTCGGGAGATCTTGAAGAGCATCCCCGGCGTGGAGTTGCTCGAGGCCGAGGGCTGGAGCCGACACAAAGGGCTGTGTTGCGGCGCCGGCGGCGCCCAGATGTGGATGGAAGAGCAAAACAAGGACCGCGTGAACGTGAAGCGCGTCAAACAGTTGGTCGAGACGGGTGCAACGACCTTCGCCAGTGCCTGCCCGTTCTGCATGACCATGCTCAGCGATGGCATCAAGGATCAGTCGAAAGAAGACGAGATCAAGAACTTGGACGTCGTCGAGTTGCTAGCGGTGGCCTGCGCCGCGGAAGCGCCCGCGGCGTCGCCCGAACCCGAGCCCGAATCCGAATCCGAGACAGCGCCTGCCCCAGAGCCGGAAAGCGCCGCAGCGGATCCCCAGGTGACGGAAGCCAAGGATGAGGCGGGCGATGAATCCGCGAAGGAAACCGAGGCTCCTGCCTCCTGACGCCGCTTGCGACAACGGCGGCTGCTCTTCGGATCCCAAGGCGTTATACTCATGCCAATGACGGTGTCTCGTTTCTCTGCCGTGCCCGCGCCCCCGGCTGCGGTGGCGGATTGCCCGGTGCTCCGTCAGTACGAATGCGACGCCTGCGGAAAGTCCTTCGACGGACGACCGGGAGGTGCCGGGCTCTTCGTTTGGACCCGCGGCGAAGAAGTCCGCTACGAAGAGCCCCCGCTATGCGACGATTGTGGCGAGCGCATCGCTCTGGGGGCGGTGCTCAAGTGGATCAGCGAGGAAGAAGAAGAAGGTTGAGCACGCCGCCCGGCTGTCCCGGGCCGACCCCTCGGCCGGCGCTCTCGCGTGGCGCTTGACCCGGACTACTGGAGCACGCGGTCTGCGTGGTCCAGCTCTCGCAGCGGCGGGCGCTTTTCCAGAAGCTCTAGCGCTGTGGCGCGCAAGGTCTGCGAGGTATCAGCGCTCTTGAGCACTTCCATGAGCTCGGTGCGCTGACACACGCTCAAGAACGGGATCGCGATTTCGGGGGGAGAGCCAGGGTTGAGCAAGATCGCCAGGCGCACGCGCGACCGACTCAGCCAGCGGGCATTCTTCGCTACCTCCAACGTGACTTCCAGCCGTAGTGGCCGGCGTGCTACGAGACGCACAACGTCGTCCTCCACTAGCTTGGGGTTCGACAAGAGCAGTCCGATCACCATTGGGTGCGGGTCTGCCACCAACTTGTCGAAGGCCCGGCGATTGGGACGCCGTGCCAGGCTACGGCGCTCGCCCAGGGTGAGCTCGCGCCCAACGCCGTAGTCCGGCACCGGGAGTTGTTGCGCCGGTCGGTCGACCATCACCGGCGGTGGCCCCAAGCGTACGAGTCGGTCGAGGGCAAGCAAGTGTCGCCCCGCGGCTTCTTCGCGCAGCTGCGGTAGAAGCGGCCAGTCGCTACGCGACGCAAATAGCACCGCCACGGCCAGAAGGGCCTCGCGTGCTTCGGGATCCGAGCGTTCGGACTCCTCGCAGAGCTCGTTCAACACCACGGCGGCGGTCTGTGGCGACCAGCTATTGAGCTGCGCCTCAAGCCACCCCATCCGCAGTGGGATTTCCGGCAGCGAAAGCACGGTGCGTTTGAGCGGTGTCACCCTCAAAGCCAGCTTACCACGCCATTTCGGTAGCCGCCCGGGTAGGAACTCGCCAATGCGTGGGACAAATTGCGCGCACGCGGTAGGCTTGCGGGGCTTGGATTTCAGCCCTCTGCTCCACCGGCTTGCTGCCGTCTCTCGTCGCAACGTTTCTACGTCGGCGCGCCAGCTGTTGTTCGCTCTGCTGCTGCTGGGCGTATTTGGCGGTGCCCACCTGGCGCGACTCGGGACACCGACCGCGCGCGCCCTTTTTGGACTCGCGCTGCTGTGCGTGTTCCTGTTGTTTGCTGGGTTCGTATGGCGGGAGCGCAGGGACTGGGCGCAGGCAAAGCGCGCTTTGCATCGCGTCGTTTGGGGCACGGATCCCGAGCTCGGGGCCCGGGCATTGCGCGCGCTTTCCCTTCTCGATCGCGCGCGGACGGACAACGCCGTCGGATCTGAAGAGCTCGCTCAGCTGCACTTCGACCGCAGTCTGTCCCGGATTTCCTTGGAGAGCGTGACCCAAGCGTCCCTGCGACTGGCCGCGCGTTTCCGCTGGGCGACCTTTGTCGTAGTCATGGCCGCACTGGTCGCCTTCATTGTCGGCCCGCTCCGTGTTCTGGAGGGATTGAACGTTTCCCTCGCCCAAGATGGGCGCGCCATCGTGCCCATGCCCTACCTGGACGAGGTCAGCGTACACGCCAAACCTCCTTCCTATCTGCGCGTCCCTGCAAGGAGCGTGCTGCCGGGCGTGCGCAGTCGCTTGCCGGAAGGCACGCTGCTCACGGTGCGCGGCGCGCCACGTCACTCTGGGCGTCAGCTGGTGCTTTCCGACGGGGTGGCCGAAGTCGCTTTCGCAGACGACGGTTCCGGTGGGGTCGTCGCCCGTTGGACGCTCACGGAAAGCGCGGAGTTGACCATTGCTGCCCGCTTTGGCGAGGTGTTGGTCGAAGACCCGACGCCGCTTTCCGTCGTGGCGGTTGCGGACGCTTCGCCGGTGGTTTCCGTCGAGGGCGCGCCCAGGACCGTGAAGCTGACAGACGCAGACCGAATCGAGCTGCGCTACGAAGCGCGAGACGACTACGGATTGCGTCAAGTCGACTTGGTCATGCGGGCCGGAGGTCGCGAGGAGCGCCGAGTGCTCCTGCGCCTGGATGGCACCAGCACCGTCGAACGGGGGGGTCACGCTCTCAGTACGCGGGACCCTTGGCTGCGGCGCATGTTCTTGCCCATCATCGTGACGATCGAGGCGAGGGACGACGATCCGAGTTCGGGCAGCAAATGGGGTGGGAGCGAACCCATTACGCTGGTGCCTCCGGCCGTGGGTGCACCCGAAGCGGGTCGTTTCGTCGCTCTCCGAAACGTACGCGACAAGATTGTGGAGTTGCTCGCCTTTCAGATGGTGGAGAAGGCGGACACTCCCGTCAAAGAGCGCGCCGCAAAGGAGAAGCAGCTGCTGGCGGCGGCTGATGGCGGCATGAGCGAGGCAGTCAGTCGCGTCTATGGTGGCGCGCCGGTTGCGAGTGGGCTCAGCGCTTACCTCTTGGGTCAAATGCGCGTGCTGAAGCGCGCGCCGCGTGCCGGGGAATCCGTCGAAAGGCGCACGGAAGAGGTGCTGCTGGCCGTGGAGGTGGCGCTTGCTGGGCTGGCAACCCGGGACGCAACGACCGTGGCGAAGCGCCTGAGCGGGGTTGCTGAAGAAGCGGTTGGCGGTGCCAAACAGGCTCGCGAAACCGAGCAACGCAAGATCGGACTGGCGCGACTGGACTCGGCCATTTCTGCCCTCGAAGTCGGCGCGAGCAACCTCTCCGAACTCGGGCCACTCGGCAGTGATCTCGGTAGCGTGACCCGAGCAGATCTAGGGCGCATCAAACGCGCACGCAAACAGCAGGATCTGTTCCACGCAGAGCTGGCGGCGAAACACCTGGCCGCGCGCCTTGCTCGGCCCAATCCGTCCTTTGGCAGTGCCAGGCGCGGGGGGGTGGAGTCGGGCGCACCCGGCATGCCCGCGCCGGGGAGCGGGGACGTTTCCGGGGCAGATCGGCGATTCGATCAGCTGGCGGAAGAGTTGGAGGAGCTTGCACGCGAGCATGCACGCGAAATCGAAAGCGTCGAAGATTCCATCACCAAAGCTGAGCAAGACGTGGACATGACGGATCTGGAGGAGGAGGCGCGCAAGCGCGCGGCTCGGCTGCGGGAAGCGCTGTCGGGGCTGCCGCAGTCCGGCGACGAACCCGGCTCCGCGCGCGCTTCAGCTTCCTTGGGTCGCGAGCATGCTGGGTCCATGGCGCAATCCCTGGAACGGCTGCGACTCGCGGAGGCCGTGCAAAGCGGGCGCGACGCAGTGAGCGCGCTGGCGGATGCCGAGCGCCGTGCCAAGGATCCAAAGGGGCCGGCGGATTGGCTGGACGAGCAGTCCCTACGGGAAGCGCGGCGGCGCATCGCTGGCGAGCTGTCCTGGGCGGAGCAGCAGCTGAACAAGCTACGTGCAAACGCACAGCAGAAGGCCCAGGGCGACCTGAGCAAGTCGGGCCAGCGGGAACAAGAGCTGTCGCGCCGTGCCGGCAATCTCGCGGCTCGGGGCAAGAGCGGCGAAACGGCGCTCCCAAGCGACGCCCTAGATGCGTTGGAGCGCGCGGAGCAATTGATGCGTGAGGCGGCGCGGGAGCTGGCGGCGGGCAAGGGCGACCGCGCTCTGGAGCTGCAGCGACAAGCGCAACGACTACTGGAACAGTCGGATCGTGGGCAGACGACGGACGCCGACGACGCCCGGGATACGCCGTCCGACCCAGATGCACACGGCTCCCGGGGCGTTCGCACGGGTGGGGAAGTGCCAAACAAGGGCGACGGCCAAGAGGCCGAGGAGTTCCGGCGCCGCGTG
>CBDUPW010000003.1:0-90626 GCA_965369205.1 uncultured Polyangiaceae bacterium
GCGCAGACACCGCAGCAACTTACGAAGTACCCGGCGGGTGTCGGTCGCGTTGTCAACGCGAACACCGGCCTGCGCATTTCCGCGCACTACTTCAATACCAGCAACAAGCCCGTGGAGGCCGTGATCACTGCGACCTTCAAGGTCGTTTCTGTTGGCTCGCTGACGCACCAGGCCGGTTCGCTGTTCTTTTTGAATCCCAGCATCTACGTGGAGCCGTTTCAGACCGGCTCAGCGTCGGAAACCTGCACGCTGCCCAGTGACGTGAACGTGATTGACGTCGTCAGTCACATGCATTCTTTCTCTACGAACTTCGCGGCCAAGACGGACACGGGCAAGGTCGTGTACGAAGGCACGGAGTGGGATGATCCCAAGCCGAACGTATTCTCTCCGCCTCTGGCGCTCAGCAAGGGCACGAAGATCACCTACACGTGTGACTACAAGAACACGCTGTCGATGCCGCTGACTTTCGGCGAGTCCGCGGAAACGAACGAGATGTGCATTCTGAGCGGCACATATTTCCCCGCTCCGGACGGAACGACTCTCGGCTGTCAATAGCTGAAAGCTGGCGCGGCGCGCGGGCGGAGCGTAGAGTGGGGCCTATGCGCGCGGGTTCCGTCTTTTCACCTGGGCTGCTCGCGTTGTCCTGCATGCTGTCAGCCGCGTGCGGTTCGGACGGCGACAGTGGCGTTGAAAAGCCACAGCCCGACGCGGCGGGCACAGGTGGAAACGGCTTTGACGCCAGCGTTGCCGATGGCGGCTTTCCAACCTCCGACGCCGCGGCCGATGCGGGTGGCGATGCCGCACCGCCTACCGGGTTCACCCGCTACGCCGCAAAAGAGCGTGCCCCCGTCACGCCCAGCGTGCTCGCCCGGGCCAAAGCCATCGGCGCTCTCGACGCCACGCGCAAAGACGATGTCTTCATCAAGGTCGGTGCATCCGGCACCGTGAACAAGAGCTTCGCCTACTGCTTCGCGGGCCCAGCGCAGCCCAGCTACAGCCTGGATCTCGATGGCCGCAGCGCCATGATGCCAAGCATCGACTTCTTCCGCGCCGGGGACGCAGCGGGCAGTACGCCTTTCGACCGCGACACCGTGGCCGCCAAGGTCGGCGTGAGCGCCAGCTGGGCCATCACCGGCAGCCCATCGCCTTTGGACCAAGAGATTCAGGCCCTCAACCCGCGCTTCGCCGTGGTGAACTACGGCACCAACGACATGGGGCAGGGCGTGACCTTCGCCAGCGCGCTGTTTCCCTTCGCGGTAAACTTGTCGAAGATCCTCGACCAGCTCGAAAGCGGTGGGATCATTCCGATCGTGACGGGACTCAATCCGCGCACGGACTCCGTGGCGGCGGGACAGTGGGTCCCCACTTACGACGCGCTGACCCGTGCGCTTGCAGAAGCGCGGCAGTTGCCCTTCATGAGCCTGTACTACTCCGCCAAGGGTCTCGCGAGTCAGGGCATGATCGCCGACGGCATCCACGGCAACGCCTACAACCCCGGTGGCGGATCCCAGCCCTGCATCTTCACGAGCGAAGGTCTCGGCTTCAACTACAACAAGCGCAACCTACTGACGATGGAGCTCTTACAGCATCTGCACTCCGGTGTGGTTCTGAACCAGCCGGCTACGGAGTTCCCCGGTGCAGTCTATGCCGGCACCGGCACGGCCACGTTCCCAATCGTCGTCGATGTGCTGCCGTTTTCCCACAGCGGCGACACGTCGCAATCGAACGAGCGCAACATCGCCAGCTACGACAGTTGCGCCGCGACCCAGAACGAGGCCGGACCGGAGCTGTACTACACGCTCACGCTGCCCGCGCCGACGCCGCTGCGCATCGTGCTCTTCGATCGCGAGGGAGTGGACGTGGACGTGCACCTGCTCAGCGGCGGTTTGAACGGCAACAGTTGCGTGGCCCGCAACGACCGCTTGATCCAAGGTACCTTCCCTGCGGGCACGCATCACATTGTGGTCGACACTTTCACGGCCGCGAGCGGCGAGCAGTCCGGCGCCTACACCCTGGTCGTGCTGCCCTGCGCCGCCGGCGACCCAGATTGCAAGTGATCCCGGTGACATGGCGGATGTCATCGACATCGTCCGCTGTCGGCGTTAGCGCAAAGTATGTTGCGAGTTCTTTGTTTCAGAGCGCTGTGTGCAGCTGCTGCGCTCGGCGTCACCGTTCCCGCTCGGGCCAATGTGCCGGAGTTCGAAGACGCTCTGCGTGGCCGAGCCCGGGCCGAGTATTTTGAAGTGTGTCCCACGGCCTCGACGGTGGGTAGCGCCTGCACGGGCACGGTGTGCGGCAAGACCATTGCCTTGCAGGCCGGTGGCAATACGGTGCTGCGCAACATCGACATCGACGGCCAGGTATTCAACCTCCATTCGCCGCAGAACAAGCCGGATCTAGCCGTTGCCGACCTGTTAAACGCACAGTGCGACGGATCTTTTGCGGCGACGTCGGATGTCATCGCCATGCAAGACATGCTGATCGCCGATGTGGCTCAGCGCGCCAGCCTGCAGCAAGTTGCGCCTAGCGTGCTTCGCGGCGGTCTGTTCTACGAGCGCGGCTCCGACAACAACGCCGGCGTCGCGCCGTTTTCCTTCGCGCAGGATCTGTCGCGCAGTCAGTTCCTACATCTGAGCGGCGCGCTATCCTACGCGTCGCGCCCGGATGCGAGTCAAGTGGGGCTGTCACTCATGCCGTCCTGGGCTCTCAAGATGGATTCGCCGCGGTTGAAGTACGGCATTGCGGCGTACGCGCCACTGCACGTAGCCCACGCCAGCATCGCCGTTATCGACGAGAGCGTCACACAGTGGGCCGCCGGCGTCGGCGGGATCTTTACGGGATCCACCCTCTTGAAGCAGACCGGCGTGCACGGCGGCGTTGCCGTTGCCGCGCGTCAAACTCACTCAACCACGACCTTGCCCGCGAGTGTGCTGGCCCGCGTCACGCACCCGGTCAGTCTTCTCGTCGACATCTTCGCCAGTGGCGCCTACGGCCTCGACCCCCTCAACGCCGGCACTGGGTTCGCGGACTTGCGTGCCGGCGCAGCCCTCGGCGAGTGGGAAGTGGCCTACCGCGCGCTCCTTGGCAAGGGCTACACCGCGCACGTGATCGGCTTCATGTATTCCTACGAGCTCGCCGGCCAAGCCGTGCTCGACGAAGCGCCCGCCGCGCCCACCCCAGCGCCTGCCGCGCCCACCCCAGCGCCCGCGCCCACCCCAGCGCCCGCGCCCACCCCAGCGCCCGCAGCGCCCACCGCTCCGCCGGAGCCCGCGGTGACCCCCGCAGCGCCCACGCCCCCCGAAACCCCACCGGAATTGCCTGGGGACCCGGCGCCACAACCGGCGCCGGAAGTCCCGGACCCGGATGCCACGCCGCCAGAGCCCACGGATCCCATCCCAGCGCCGCCGGATGGCGCGGATCCCGGCGCCGCGGATCCAACTGAACCCGCAGAGGCGCCCGAATAGCCAAACAGCCAGGTGTCCTCGGATGACGCCAGCTTGACCACAGCGCCGGCGCGGCGCTAGCTAGAGCATGTGACCCATCGCGCCATGCTGGTAGTTGCTGCGGGCCTATTGTTTGGTGCGTGCAGAGCAACCGTCGGAGAGTTTCAATCCGGAGGATACGCGCACGCAAGCTACCCGTACCTGGTCAGGTACGTAGACCCTGCGCACAAGAGCTTGATGCCCCCGGACTGGCAGCTCGACAATCTGTACGAACGAAGGGGCGGGTATTCAGTCAAGAAGGGGGCGGACTACCAATTTCGCCTGTTCCTAGATGTCGACCACAACGGCGAGCGTGACGACCTCGGCGAGTTTCCTACCTTCGATCTGCGCTTCACTCACAAGAAGAACTCTGGGGTCATCTGGCTCCGCACTATTCCACTCGAGCGTGACCAACGTGAGAAAGAGCCGCGCGTACTCCTCGACGCCATCGTCGAAGGGATCTCGGGGGGCGGCTACGACGTCATTCAGCTCGAAGGCAAGCTGTACGCCACCAACAACCAGCGGCGTTACGCGGCGAAGGTCGTGCAAAGCGGCGAAGGATCCGTGGCCGGAATGAAGGCGTTCGTGGCCACTGTCGACGTCTCCAACGTCGACACCCTCAAAGTAGATCCGAAAAGTGTCGAGGTGCGTTTGAACCTTGTCGTGGCGCACACGTCATTCGAATTCAAAACCAAATCGCGGCGCGCCAGCGGCAAAGCGCCGGGCAGCGGACCGGGTGGCCCTGCACCCGACTACGGGAAGTTCCCTGTGCTGCTACTGGGAGGCTACGCAAACGCTCCCGCAGACTTCGAGTCCGGTATCCCTGACTTCCACGGTCTGCTGTCCCGCATCGAAGTCGACGGAAAGACCGGCTTCGTCGCGCCAGCCAAGTCGCCAAAGGCACGGCCCACGCCCGAACCGTCAGCGGACGCCGCACCTGCACCCGCGCCACCTCCGGACACGGCCACCCCCGCACCGGACGCGGCCACCCCGGCACCCGACGCGGGCTGATACCAAACCAAACGTCGTCGAATTGCATGCTGCCTCAGCAGCAGGCTGGGCGACGGGTTCGCGACCCAGGGAGCGGTTTGGTTTTTGGGTCGGGTCCCAGTCGCGCGCTGGCGCACGCTTCCCGCGCTGCTGCTCGTAGTGCGGCCGCTCAGAGTTCAATGCCGAGCATCAGCCAGCCGCGGGAGCCGCTCGCAACGGTGGTGACCTCGACGCCGGAGCCAGCGTCGGAGACGGTCGTCTGAGCGACCAGCCGCGCGTAGCTTTCTCCGATGATGTCCGCGCGCAGGCGCGTCGATTCGCCCACTCGAAAGTTCAAACCAAATCCGATGCCGTAGGTGACGCCGGGGAAGGGGCCGTAGTTGCTCTCGCATTTGTCGAACTGTGTGCAGCTGTTGTTCGACTCATCGATGCCGTCGCGGTGGTCTTCCCCAGCGATGAGCATGCTGCCGCCCAGCTGGCCGCGGACCGTCAGCGCAAAGCTGTCGGAGGTCGGAAAGAAGCCTTCCAGGATGCCGTAGAGCTGCACCTCTGGCCCATACGCAAAATCCTCGCCCTGGATCGCGTGCTTGGGCGCCGAGACCAAGCCGCCGAAGCCGAGGCGGAGCTTGCGGCTGGTGTGCCACAACAGGTCGACGCCCAACCCGCCGACGGACTTCTCCTCGTATTCGGTGTCTTGTATTGAACCGCACGCGACGCCACCGAAGGACTTGCACTCCGTCGCGTACGTGCCCGAGCCGCCGACCACCGAACCGATCTTGAGGATTGGCACAAAGGTCGCGTAGGCCGCTTTCCGGGCGGCTCCGGGACGCGCCATTGCTGGCGCGTCGTGCATGGGGTCGTGGCCTGCGGGGGGCGTCGGGTTCGCACCGCCAGGGAAGGCCCCGGGAGTCGCAGCCGCGACGGGCGCAGCTGCAACGGACTCGGAGGGCGCTGCGCTTGGCGTGGCTGGCTGCGGCGGGAGGGTTGCCGAAACTGCCGGCGCCTCGACAGCGGCCAGGACAGCACGCCCGACTGCGAAGGCGGGCGTTTCGGATGGGTCGGCCGCCGCCGATCCGCAAATCAGGAAGGTGACCAGAATCGAGGATAGTGAGGAAAACGTCTTCTTCTCGTGAGCCATGTCGCCGCGTCGGCGGGCTCGTCGAGCGGGTTGCTAAGAAAATGCCGAGTCGTGCTACGGTCCCTGTGTTTCTTGACGGGGTGCTTTGAACCGGGGCTTTGGCACGCGAAAGCCCGCGAGCGAATACGAGGGCATTCATGAAGCTTCGCGACGTTCTATTGGGGATTGCCGCGCCTGTTTGGTGCACCAGCGCCTTTGCCCAGGGCGCGCCGGAGCCCGCCACTCCGCCCAACACCGGTCAGCCGCCCTCCGCGCAGCCGCCGCCGGCGCAGCCGCCTCCCGGACAAGCGCCGCCCTCCGCGCAGCCACCGCCGGCGCAGCCGCCTCCGGGTCAAGCACCGCCGCCCCAAGGCTACGGACCGCCGCCCCAAGGCTACGGACCGCCGCCCCAAGGCTACGGACCTCCGCCCCAAGGCTACGGACCGCCGCCCCAAGGCTACGCCCCCGGCTACGGTCCGCCGCAGCAAGGCTACGGACCGCCCCCGCCCCCCAGGGAAGACCCGACCGTGAATTACCACGACGGCTTCTACTTGCGGCTCGGTTTTGGTATCGGATTCATGAACACGACTGGTGAAGCCAACCTGCCAAGCCCTGAACTCAAGGTCACCGGGACAGGCTTCACCGGCGAGTTTCTGATTGGTGGCACGCCAGCGCCGGGCTTCGTGATCGGGGGCGGGACCATGGGCTTCACCGTCTTCAATCCCAAGGTCGAGGTCGACGGTCAGGAGCAAAGCACGACGACCGATGCGCTGAACCTGTCGATGATCGGGCTGTTCGTGGACGTGTATCCGGATCCCAAGCAAGGTCTGCACATCCAGGGCATGGTCGGTTACGCGCAGCTGAGCTCCGACGAAACCGACTCCGACGACGAGCGTCCCGAAGGTCTGGGGCTCTCCGTTGGCGTCGGGTATGAAGCGTGGGTCGGGGAGCAGTGGGGTATCGGCATCCTCGGCAAGGTGGCATACGCCTCGACGAAGATTGACGGATCCGTTGGCGGCTTGAGCGCGGACATCACCTACACGAGCTTGGTGCCTGCGTTGCTTCTAACGGCCACCCTGCACTGACTGTTCGCGAAAATCGCACAATTCCAGCGGATCGTCATGTATTGTTCCGCTGTGGGAACAGTGCAACTCGACGACGCAGCCGTCTTTGTCAGCGTGGTGGACGCAGGCAGTTTTTCGGGCGCCGCGCGGCTGCTGTCGCGTCCTAAGTCTTCGGTGAGTCGTGCCGTGTCACGCCTCGAGCTTGAGTTGGGCGTCAAGCTCTTGGAGCGCACGACGCGTTCCTTGCGATTGACGGACGCCGGCAAGCGCTACCACTCCAGCGTCGCCCCGGCACTCAGTGCCGTGCGAGACGCGGCTCGGGAAGTGGGCGAACTGGTCGAGGAAGTCTCCGGCGTGCTGCGCATCACCGCTCCGGCGGATTTCGGCATCACGTATTTGGCGGAGTTGGTCGCTGAGTTCACGGCGCAGCATCCGGAGATCCGCGTCGACGTCGTTCTGACGAATCGCAGCGTGGACCTGGTGCGCGAAGGATTTGACCTCGCTCTGCGCTTCGGTCGCCTGGCGGACTCGTCCTTGATCGCGCGCAAGGTCGGCGATCTATCCGACTGGCTCGTGGCTTCGCCCGACTATCTGTGCAAAGTGCGTGCGCCGCGCACCCCGCAAGATCTGGCCAAGCACGCCTGTGTGCTGTTCCGAGCGGGGGACGGTAAAGCGCGCTGGGAGCTCTACTCCAAGCGCGGCACGGCGCGGGTTGACGTTGCCGGGCGGATCGACGCTGACGACCTGCTATTCGTGAAACACGCCGTCATTGCTGGCGCGGGCATTGCGTTGGTTCCCTGGTTCATGTCCCGGGAAGACGTGGACGCGGGCAAGCTCGTCCGGGTGCTGCCGAGCTGGGAACGGCGGGGCGCGGCGTTCTACATCGTGATGCCGTCGACGCGCTTCTTGCCGCGCAAGGTTGCGGCGTTTCGCGATCACATCGTGGAGCGTTTGGGCCGCGCTCCGCTGTGGACGGTCCGCGCTTCCTGAGGTTCCGGCATGCGGCCCTGTCTGAGTGTTTGCTTGGCATTGGCTGCGGGGCCTGCAAACATTCCGAGCGCGTGGGCGGTTTCCGAAGGTGCGGCCGCTAGGGAAGGTGCGGGTGGCCCAGCCCCAGCGCGTCCGGAACCGCCGCGCGTGCTGGCTATGCCTCCGGACATCGACCTCGATGCAATGCCGGAACGTTTTTCTGAGCCCTCTCCGTGGCGCAAGCTGCCCCTCGCCGTCGAAGGCCACGCTGCCTTGGGCGGCCCTTTGGGGCTGCTGGGCGTTGCCATCGACGTCAGCACCTCCGATGAACTCTCCACGGGCATCGGCTTCGGCGTCGGGGAGTCCACGCACGCTCTGCAGATGGCGGCACTGCTGCGCGTGCGGCTGCTGCTCACGCGTACTTTTGCCACCGGCGCTGAGGGCAGCGTCGGGATCGGTGACTACTCCGACGACATCGAGTGCCATTCACCCGGTTGCCCGCCGACCTACGCTTGGCGTCCGGCGTTCTGGAGCTCCTTGGGGCTATTTCTCGAATCGCGTTCGGACAAGGGTTGGACCATGCGTGCGGGATTTGGCGCCGGCGCCATCATGAACGTCGCCGACGCTCGCTGTAAGCGCTGTGGGCCCGCGGACGAACCCAATATGTGGGTCACGACGGTGCCTTATGCCGGGGTTGCCATCGGGCGGGCCTTTTCATGGTGACACCACCCACCGGCATGAAGCGCGCGGTCTGCGCGACGCTTTGTTTCCTGGCACTGACGCTAGCGCAACAAGAAGCCCGGGCGACGGGTCCGTTGGGGGACAATGGTTCGCGCATTCGCACCAGCGCATACGCGATCGATCTGGCTGCCGGTCCTCCGGTGCTCGGCACACGCGCCCTCGGACTCGGTGGCGCCTACGTTGCCATCGCCGAGGGCACGGACGGCAACTCCCAGAACCCCGCGGCTCCTGCGGTGCGCTCGGCGCACAGTCAGTACCACGTGGACTACGACTTCGGCGTGACGCTGACGTTTCCCTCCACCTTCACGGACACGGACTTCTTCAATACCGGTCGCGGACCGACAGACTTGCGCCGCAGCGACCAAAGCGAGTTCGTGCTGCTCGCGCCCACGGGCAATTTGCAGATCGGCGCCTGGGGCGTTGGGCTCGGCCTCGAGGTGCAGCGCTACGGGCTTGTGCGCCGGGAAAACCCGGAGGTCGTGGGTGAAGAGGAGTTGGTGCGCGCGCAGATCAGCGTGTTCCGGACGTACCTGGCGCGCAGCGTCAATCAAGGCCAAATCGTCGCCGGCCTGGGCTTCCACCTCACCAGCTTCGACGTCACGACCCGAGACGAGATCTTCACGCGCTCCGGGAACATCTTCACGACTCGTGGTGTGAACTTGGAAGGCGGCTTGTTGTGGCGCCCCAACGACCGTGCCTACCGCGCCGGCTTCGCGTTGCGGGCCCCGGTGCTCACGGAGGTCGACTCTCGGGGGCGGAGCATCGGCGGAGACGTCGTGTTCGGGGATCCCGAGTCGTCGGAAGCGTTCTTCTTTCCGCGTAGTGTGAAGCGCCCTTGGAGTGCGGACGTGGGAGCGGCAGTGCAACTCGGCGCGCGACCACTCAATCCGCCATGGATCGACCCTGTGGAGCGCCTGCGCGCGCTCGACCGCTGGAAGCGTGCACGCGACAGACAGCGGCGGCGGCGGCTTGCGAACGCGGCGCGCATTGGGCCGGACATGGTGCTCGCGCTCCGCGACGAGTTGGAGGACGAAGCGCGCGCCGACGATAAAGTGGCGGCGGACGCAGAAGCGCGGCTCTATGCGCGCATTGCCAAGCGTTACGCCGAGCTATCCCGCCGCTACGTACTGCTGTCCTTCGCCGTGCACATTGACGGCCGCGTACAATCCTCTGTCGGTATCGAGTCCTTCTTGCAGCAGACCGTGGATCGCAGCGGTGAGCGGGTCACCTATTCGCCGCGCGTGGGGGTCGAGGGCGAGCCCATCGCGAACTGGCTCAAGCTGCGTAGCGGGCTCTACCTCGAACCCAGCCGGTTTCGCGGTGGTGATCCGCGACCGCACGGTACCGTGGGCTTCGATGCTGGACTCTTCGAATGGAACGCGTTCGGGCTCGCAAGTCGCGACACGCGCTGGCGATTCGGCGCAGCTCTCGATACCGCCCGAGCCTACTTCGCCTGGGGCGTTAGCGCCGGGGTGTGGCACTAGCCCAAGCCTGCGGCGCGGTGGCGTCTCTCAGCCTTTGCTGGGGAAGCGGAAGCGGTGCGTGACGGGCACGAATCCGAGCAAGTCCATGGCGCGGGTGGTGTAGCCCGTGGTCCAGTTGTTGATCACCAGCGGGTGGCCGCTCTTGCCCTGGGTTTCTGCCAGCACACCGACGTGGTCGGGCCCCGGCCGGTTCGGGAACGTATCCAGGAACACGACGTCGCCTGGTCGCAAGGGGTCCGATGCGTCATCCAAGGCGGCGCTGCGCTTTAGCCAGTGCCGCTCGAAATAACGAATCACCACGCGCACGCGCCGGTGATCGATGTTGGCATCCGCGCGCTCCACGCCGTAGACGGATTTCGCGCCGGAAAGATCGCGCTGTAGGGCGGCTTGCAGATCGAAGCCCGCATTGCGCGCCGCACGCACGATGACGTCCACGCAGGCGCCGCGGTTGCGCGGCGCGTCGCCACCTGGGAACGGCATGCTGAAGTAGGCGTCGCTGTAGATGGCGCCGTTGAGCGCGGCCTTCTCCGCGCCGATGCGCAGGTCCAAGGGGTCGGCGATACCGTCGCCGTCGGCGTCGCCTGGGGGAGGCGTGCGCCCGGGCGCCAGACGTCGTAGCGCGACGTGCGCCGACAACGCGCGCACTTCAGCCACGTCGCCCGGACGCAACTTCAGGCGGGTTGCGGCCACGCGCAGTTCGCTTCCAGTGCCCACGGGGTAGATCTTGAGCGGATGGGCGCCGGCGTAGGCGGTCAGCAGCTGGCGCTCCTCGTCGAGTAGCAGCTCGTCGGCACCGAGCGGCGCTGGCAGCTGCACACGCGGGTCCAGATCGCTGAAGACGCCAACGTCCACCACACCTAGGGCCGACTCTCGTGGGGTGGCCCGCCCGGCGGGGGGAGCCAGATCGGGAGCGGGCGACCGCCACGCGTCGGGTGGCTCTACGCCTGCTGACGCGGGTGAGGTGCGCGCGTGGGGGAGCCGCACGCGTTCCGGCGCGTTGGGCGCCGGCTCTGTCGTGCGCGTCTCCGCGCGCTTGGAACACCCGCTTGCAAGCAGTACCGCAACCAGCACAACGCCCCGGGCTAGTTCGGGCAACTTTGTGACGGAACGGCGCACGGCGTCAGTATGCCAGCTCAAAGCAGGCGTGCACGTCTGGAAATCAACCCAATGCTCGCGACGATGAGTAGTACCAGGATCCAGAAACCAGCGTAGCCGTAGCGCCATTCGAGTTCTGGCAGCTCTTTGAAGTTCATACCGTAGACGCCACACAGGAACGTCAACGGCAGGAAAATCACGCTCACCACCGTCAGCTTCTTCATCACTTCGTTGGTGCGGTGGCTCACCAGCGACATGTACAGGTTGAGGGAGTTGCTTAGAATGTCACGGTCGACCAGCAAGTCTTGCAGCACGCGTTCGAGGGTTCCGACCATATTTGCCAGGTACGGCTGGGTTGCGTCACTGATGAAGCGGGACTTTCGCGTCGAAAGATCTGTGAGCACAGCCCGGGCAGGCAAGACCACCTTGCGGAAGTGCAGCAGGTCGGCGCCAAGCTCGCTGATGCGCGCAAACACCATGTCGTCCACGTTGCCGATGAGCTCGGCTTGGAGCTCTTCGACGCGCTCTTCGAAGCGCTTCTGCACGGACAGGTAGTTGTCGATCAGGTGATCCCAAAGCTCGTACACCAAGAAGCTCGGGCTTTCAGCAAACTGCCGGAAGTCCTGAGCGTAGCTCTTATCCAAAGCGCCCAAGAAGACGACGGGGCCGTCATGAATGGTCACCAGGAAGCGCTCGCCGAGCACGGCGTCCACGCGTTCCAAGTCGAAGTTGCGCCCGACCAGGCGGCAGCCGGAGACAACGACGTGCAGGTGGTCGCCGTAGCGAGCGTGCTGGGTGGCGGGCTCCCGCGTCAGCGCGTCTTCTACGATCTCGTGGCTAAAGAGATCCAACCCGGTAAGCAGCGCCGACGGGTCTTCCGCCGCATTCAGGTCGATGTCGATCCAAACGTAAGCGCCTGCCGCCATGGAGGCCCGGGCCGTCGGAAAATCAATCTCCCGTTCGACCTTCGTCTCGAAGTCGAACTCGATGATGCGCAGGGCTGCGCTCCGGGTAGAGATCGATTCGCCTGATTTCATGTTCTGCCCCGGGCGTCCGCGTAGGCTTCTGTTACCATGGTCCGCCCGCGAGGGCGAAGTCCCTCGCGCCAGTGAGGACCAAACGTCGAGCGGCCATGGATCAGTACGAAACATTCATCGCTTTGGGGGTGGCGCTTTTGCTCGGGCTGTTGATCGGCTTCGAGCGCGAGCAGTCTGCTCCTGACGACGAAAGCGAGCGTCGCAGCTTCATCGGCGGCGCTCGCACCTATCCTCTGGTCTCGCTCACGGGCGCGCTGTCCATGCTGTTGGTTCCGCAGTTGGGGACGGGCATCGTCCTGGCCGCGTTTGTTGTCATCTTCGTCTTTCTGGCGATCGCATATCGAGACGACGTGAAGCACGGCGGCGATCGGGGCATGACCAGCGAAGCGGCGTTCTTGGTGACCTTCATGCTTGGCGCCCTCGCCACGAGCCAGGGCGTGATCGAGCCGCTTAATCGGCGCATGATCGTGCTCTCTGCGGTGGCGGTGGTCGTGGCGCTGTTGCTGAGTTCGAAGCCGCTCATGCATGCGCTGGCGGAAAAGGCGAGCAAAGACGACGTCTTCGCGACGCTCAAGTTCTTGATCGTGGCGGTCGTCGTCCTGCCGCTCTTGCCGAACGCGACCTTCGACCCCCTGGAAGTCCTCAACCCGTTCAAGATCGGACTGATGGTCGTGCTGATCGCGGGCATTGATTTCGTCGGATACGTTGCCGTACGCGTGCTCGGCCCCGGCCGCGGACTTGGGTTGACTGGCGTTGTCGGTGGCCTGGCGTCGTCCACCGCCGTGACCCTGAGCGTGTCGCGCCGTGCCAAAGAGGATCCGGCCCTTGCGCCTTCGTGCGCGCTGGCTGCGGTTACCGCGTCCACCATCATGGTGCCACGCGTGCTGCTAGAGGTGGCTGTGATCCACCGCCCGCTCGTCAGCGAACTGGCGAAGCCCCTCGCTGCGATGACCTTGGGCGGTGCTATCGCGGTCTACGTATTGTTTCGACATTCCCGCGCGGCGACGGGGCGCAGCGCCGAGCTGAAGCTGCAAAACCCCTTTGAGTTGAGCTCGGCGTTGAAGCTGGGTCTGGTGTTCGTGGTTGTGCTCTTCGTCGCCAAGCTGGCTCAGCGGCTATTTGGCGAGGGTGGCGTCTATCTCGCCGGCCTAGTTGCGGGTGGATCCGACGTCGACGCCATCACGCTGTCCATGGCCAGTCTGGCAAAAGCGGGCACCCTCGAATCGCGAGTCGCGGTCACCACCATCATGATCGGCGCCGCCTCGAACACCATCGTCAAGGGCATCATGGCCACCGTCATCGGCGGCCGAGCCTACGGCAAGATGGTGCTTTCCGGATTCGCGGGCATGCTCTTCTGCGGCGGCCTCGGCGTGCTCTGGCTCTGGCTCTAGGCCGACGCGCAGGGAAAAAAACAGCAATTTCAAACGATTAGAGAATTCCTCGTCTTGCGCCTGGATTTGGAGCTGGGCTTGCGAAACACTCCGCGCCGCGCGGGCGGCTGCTCCCTCCACCGGGAGCGGATCACTGTGCGAATGGGAACGAGCATGGCGGACGGCGCGGAATTCTGTTGGATCAGCCGCGAGGGGCATCTGCAAAGTGGAAGCCGCGAGCGCATGCTTGCGTGCCTTCAGGATGGATCGCTGCCCACGGACAATCCTGTGACGCGCGCGGGCTGGAGCGGCTGGTTCGCCGCGCGCGAGGTCATCGAGAACGATGGCGCACCCACGACCCGAGAACCGACCTTTGATTTGGTGCGTGTGTCCCGTCGTTTTGATTTGGACGCGGATTCCACCATTCAACGCGTGCCCAAGCTGCCGAGTTTCGAGGACGCTCCGGACACCAGCAGAGACGTCGGGCCACCGCCGTTTTCTGACGTGGGCGTCATGCCCGAAGCCAGCAACCCAACCCAAGAGATCGCCACGGTCCCCATGGGCATGCCGGCGTTTTGTCTCGAAGATGCCGCAGCGTCCGTTGCTGGTGCGGCGCCCGCCTCCGCCGCAGGGCCCGCAACCCACAACACCCTGCAGTCCCCCCAGTTTCCGCCGGCCTTGACGGCACTGCTGGCGGCTCCGAATGACCTGCACGGCCCCGCCTCAACCCTGACCCCGACGGGCGAAGAGCCCGCGCGGGTTCCGACCATCGCGCCAACGGCTCTGGACGTGACCACGCCGCCGAGTGGGTCGCCCCTGTGGCCCGCGGTGGTGGGCGTTGGTTTGGCGCTGGCCGGTGCTGCAACGGCGGCCGTGATTGTGCTGCATGCGGCCGCACAGCTGAACGCTCCAACCCTACAGCGCGGCGCCACCCATAGCGTGACGGTCCCAGAAGTGACGCCGAAGCTCGAGCTGCCACGGCAGTGCCGAAGCGGGGGCGACGAGCAGCAGCTGGCGCGTCTGGTTCCGCCGGGCGCGACGGTGCACGTCGCTGGAGAGAATGCCCTCGAAGTGGGCGTGCCCAGCTCCACGAAGTCCGGGCTTGGCATTGTGCTCGAGCCGAAGACCTTGACCGAGCGCTCCCGAGAGATCTTTTCGGATCCGGTTCGGGTGTCGGGCATCGTGCCCCGGGGCGACGGCGGATTCGCCGTGGACCGTTACACCGTCAGCGTTGCGGGTCGCTTCACCCTCGGCATGACGCCGGAAGGCTTCTCGCGCATCGACGAACACAAAGTCGGTTCGGTGGTGTGGCCAGGAGAATCCGCCCAGGTCATCACCCGTCCGAGTGTGACGTCCGTTCCGGGGCAAGGCTATGTGGTGGCGTTTCGACGCGGGGATGGTTCCGGCAGCGTACGCGTCGGCATGGTGAACATGGCCGGCGAACGCCAAACGGATCTCGCAAGCTTAGGCGACACGCTGCTTAGCGCTGGCGCACCGAGCATCGCCGTGGGAACCGACGCCACGGCCGTTGTATTCTCCGGCGTCGACGCCGAAGGCGCACGGCGACTCTTTATGGGCACGGCCAAGCTTGGATCCGTCCCGACCCGCACCCGCGCCATCGAGATCACGGGGCATTCGCCCTCCAGCCCGTCCGTTGCCGCGTTGCCGGGCGGCCGTTTCCTGGTGGCATGGGTCGAGCGCCCAGAGGGCACGCGCCGACTCATGGGTCGCGTTGTCGACGCGCAGCTGCAGCCTGTGGCGCCCGCCGTGCATTGGACAGACGTGGATGTTCCGGTGGCAGCGACCGCGCTTTGGGTGACGCCCGCTGGCGCGGCGGCCCTCGTCACCAAGGTTGCCGCGCCGTCTCGCCACGAGCTTACGGTTGTGCGCCTCGATTGTGCCGCGACGTCGTCGACGCTCGCAGCGCGCTGACCCTCGCGGCCGGCGCTCCCAACACGCTACGGACAATGGATAGGGCGCGCGCTGGGCAGCACCAGCCGAGGCCTGTCCGTCGACCAGCGCGCTGGATCCTCCGCCCGGACCCTGGCCCGCTTTTTCAGGCTCGCTGCGAAGGCGTCCCGGAGCAGAGTCTCCGTGTCGATCTGCATGCGTGTTGCGAGCTCCAGGCCCAAGAATAGCTCGTCGCCCCCGGTCGCCAAATAGTCGCTCGTGACGATCACCACTGGCGCTCGCGCCGGCAGCGTGCGGCCTTTGGCGTCCTGGAGCGCGACGCGTAGCCGGGAGCCTTCGCAGCGTGCCAATGCTCGCACGCCGGCGATCGACAAGATGCCATGGGCGCCGGAGCCCAGATGTCGCGCCAGTACATTCGACAGTTCCTCGGCGCTGAGCGTCAGTCTTGTCACCCGATTGTCGAAGGGCATCGTCTCGAACAAGGACCCGTAGCTCAGCGGACCCGGGGGCAGATCGGCACGTAGCCCACCGCCGTTCATGATCGCCACCTGGGCGTCAGGCGCGTGTTCCAAGAGCAAGTCCGCAAGCAGGTTACCAAGATCCGACGGGCGGTCGAAGGAGCGGCGTACCGTGCCTTCGACTTCGACGCCGACGGCTGCATCGCGTCGGGCTGCGGCGCGTTGCTGTGCCGGCGCGATCAGTCGCGCTAGCGCGAGGTCCGGCGCAATGCGCCCGCCGGCGTAGGTTGCGCTGTCACAGGGGCCTGGTTTTGCGCATAGATCCCGAGGCGCGTGCACAACGGTCTGCACCGCACCTTCAGCGGGGATCCGGATATCCACGCGAGAGAACGCTCGCCCATAGGCGTAGGCTTGCGCCACGGCCACGCCGTGCATGCGGTGTGCAACGGCTTGGTGCGTGTGTCCCCCGAAGACGACGTCCACGCTTCCCGGTGGCAGCGACTGCACGAGCCGTTCCAGCTCCGATCCGGACTTGCAGCTCGATGTGTCGTTCGAATCGTCGAAACGCGCGCACTCTGCGCCGAGGTGAGTCAGGGCGACGACGACGCGCGCACCGGCGGCGCGCAGTTTGGCAGCGCGGGCAGCAAGTAGCGGTGCGACCGGGGCGACGTCCAGGCCCTCGAAGTACGCCGGCATCACGATCTTCGGCGTCTCTTCGGTGAGTGCGCCGATGAGACCGACACGGATACCCGCGACCTCGAGCAGGACCGAGTCGCCCAGTCCACGCCAGGTCGGCCGCTGTTGCGTCCGCGTATCGAGCAGATTGATCGACAGTACCGGATGGCCTGCCTCTTCAACACGCGCGCGCAGCGCCCCGAACAGATCCACATGCGGACCGGGTGCGTTGTCCCCACTGGGTCCGAAGTCGAACTCATGGTTCCCGAGCGCGACTGCGTCGTAGCCCATCTTGCGATATGCGGCGACGACCACCCGGCCTTCTTCCTGATTTGAGTCGAGAGTGCCCTGCAGGTAGTCCCCGGCATCCAAGAGCAGCATCCCACCATCCGCTTGGCGCAGGCGGCGGATGTGTCCGACGTAGCCTGCCAGCAGCGGCAGCATTTCTATGTGGCCATGCAGATCCGTCGTGGCGACCAAGCTCAGGGTCTTCGTTGGCGCTCGCGGCTGGAGCGCGACGGGCACCGGGCGATGGCTCGAAACCGCTTTGGACCTAGCGCAGCTGGCGGCGATCAACACCGCACAGGCCGCCACCAGGCGGCGCAGGGGCTGGCGAAACCTGGGCCTCTGAGCCGAACCGAGCTGAAGGGCGGCCGTTCTCCGCAGACTTTGGTCTCGTGATGCTCGCCGCGCTGGCTGCATCACGTCAGCTTGCTTCTAACAGTCCGCGTAGGCGCGCTGGGGGGATCCGATACTCTTTGAGACAGTAGTCGCAAGTGATCTCGAGCACCTCACCGTCGGAGATGAGGTCTTCGATTTCGCTCCGCCCAAGAGTTGCAATCGCGCTGACTAGTCGGAGCTCGTCGCACCAGCAGGTGAAGCTCACTGCGCTCTCTTCCAGTCGCGTAAACTCCATGCCGTAGAGCAGTTGCTCTAGGAGCCAATCCGGGGAAAAGCTCTGGTCTAGCAAGTGGGAGTCGATGTTCTTAAAGTCTTCGAGGCGTTCGGTCATGATCATCAGCGGTCCGCGGTCTACCTCCGGCAGAAGCTGCACGATGTACCCGCCCGCGCTCTGCATAGCGCCGTCCTGTAGCAAAGTGCCGACTGCGATCATGCTCACGACTTGCTCGGAGACTTGCATGTAGGTCATCAGCGCTTCGGACACGCCGCCGCCCGTTGGAACTTCGACGACGCCTTGGGTGGTGCGGCCGCTCGGCATGCTGCGCATCAACTGAAGCAACGCGCCTGGGCCCAAATCGAGGTCGTTTTCGGTTATTCGTTGGCTCAGTCCGCGGGTGCTGCCAGACGGGTGCGCGTCGGCCACAAGGCTGCCGCTGCCATGAGCTCCTTTCAAGATGCTCTGCAGGCGCAAATGCGGCGCCATGGTTTCCCGCGCCAATACTGCGCCCGTCAACAGATCCCCAAATATCCGCGCGGTATTCCCAGTGACCCGTTGCGCCTCGAGCACGCCCCCGACCGTGCGGGTGGTCTGCGCCACCACGACGCGGAAAGCGCCGTCATTGGTCATGGCACGCAGCACGGTGTCTTGGGTCACGTGCGCTCGATCTTAGCACGACCCCGGCGCTCAAGGATTTCAGCCATTTGGCTGACGGGCCGAGCGCAGCGCGTCGGAGTGTTTGTCAGACGCTGCTTGCGCCGCAGCGCGTTCTGAAGCTCATGCGCCGAAAAGCGTCAGTGCACGGGCGCGTCGGGGTCGAACTCGGCGCTCTCGTCCACGGGCACGCGATAGACCTCGTTCATCCAGTTCGAAAGATCCACCAGCTTGCAGCGCTTGGAACAAAACGGACGCGAGGGGAAGTCGGGGGGAGCATCCTCGATGATGGTTTCGCAAATCGGACAGGTGATGCACATGCTGGGTCCAGTGTTCCGAGAAATTGGGGGTTGCGCCTAGTTGGCGGCCCCGGGTGAGCGGTTCACCCGCGCAAAGTCTTTGGAATTGTCGTTGGTATCTGTGGCGTTGGGGGAGCGCGATGCGGATTTCGTGCTGGTCGGCGAGTCGGGAAAGGCAGTGGTTTCGATGAAGGGGTGGGTGAGCTGCACGCTGCCGTAAGCGACGGAGTCGATCTTGGTGGCTTTGGTGTCGAAGAGTCCGACGCCGCCGTCGTCCCCGAGCCCAGCGCCCGAAAGCGAGGCGTTCTTGGTGCCCGGGAAGTTTGCTCCGGCAATCACGAAGTAGCCGCCAGGCCCCAGTGAATCCGTGGCGCCGCCCGTCCACTTGTCATCTTGAGAAGCGCCGCTGGAAGAACTGTACTTCAGCACCCAACCCGTGAGGGAAGCCGTGCAGGTCCCGTAGTTGTGCAGCTCCACGTATTCGTCGAAGCCTCCGGCCGGCCCCGTGCTGGCAACCTCGTTGATCAACACAGTGCTGCAGCCGCTGCCGCCACCCGTGCCGCCGCTGGCGCCCCCCGTGCCACCCGTCGCTCCGCCGGTGCCACCCGTGCCGCCCGTGCCGCCCGTGCCGCCAGTCGCGCCACCGGTGCCGCCGGTGCCGCACAGCGAGCCGTAGTCCGAGCAGCAGTTGGCGAATCCAACGCAAGAGCCGTCGCAGTAGCAGGCAGGATTGCTGCCGGGGACCGGTCCGGACTGGCCGCAGCGTCCGGCGCAGCTAGCCGTACCGCCGCCGGTGCCACCGGTCGCGCCGCCGCTGCCGCCCGTTGCGCCGCCGCTGCCCGCGTCGGTGCCCCCACTCGCGCCGCCCGTTCCGCCGCTGCCGCCGGTAAGCCCGGTGCCGCCGCTGCCCGCGTCGACGCCGCCAAAGTTGCCGAATCCGCCCGTGCCGCCGGTGAGCCCGGTGCCCCCAGTGCTGCCGTTTTTGAGTTTTTCGAAGTCGTCTGGGGGGATGAACTCATGTTCGGGAAAGGAACACGCGGCGAATGCCACAGCGGCACAGGCTGCCGCAGTCCAGCGTGGGATCCGGGGTGGGTGCGAAGGGCGCATGCAGTTCGTGAGAGGGTAGCGCGAGCGGGGCGATAGGACTAGCGTCCGGCCGGTCATGGGCGACGTTCTTTTACTGGAAATCGGCACAGAGGAGCTTCCCGCGTCGTTCGTGGCGTCGGGTGTGGACGCCTTGCCAGGGCTGCTCGGCGCGAAACTCGCCGAAGCGCGCCTCTCGCACGGGGCTATCACCGCCGCGGGCACGCCGCGCCGTCTTGCGGTGTGGGTGCAAGATATTTCGGAGCGCCAGCCGGATCTCGACGAAGAAGTCACCGGTCCGCCGTCGCGGGTTGCATTCGATGGCTCGGGAGCGCCAACGCGCGCCGCGCTGAGCTTTGCCGAGAAGATTGGCGTCCCCGTGGAGAGCCTGGGCCGGGTGCAGACTGACAAGGGCGAGTACGTCGTCGGTCGCAAAAAGGAAGTCGGCAAGCCGGCGGTGGAAATCTTGGCTCCCGCTCTCGCGGAGGTCTGCCAGAAGATCCCATTTCGCAAGTCCATGCGCTGGTCGGACGGTGACACGGCGTTCGGACGCCCCGTGCGCTGGCTGATCGCGCTGCTCGGCGGCCAAGTCATCCCATTCGAGTTCGCCGGGCTGAGCGCGGGGCGCGTGAGCCACGGGCATCGCTTCCTCGCACCCGAGGCCTTCGAGCTCTCGGGCGCAAAGGACTACGTGGATGCGTTGCGCGAACGCCACGTATTGGTTCGCATGGAAGAGCGCGCCGCTGCGATGCAGAAGCGTCTGAGCAAAGCCGCTAGCGACGCCGGCGGGCAGCTGATCGAAGACGCTTTCCTTGTGGGCGAAAACGCATCGTTGGTCGAGGAGCCGCAGGTCGTAGTGGGTGGCTTCGACCAGGAGTTCTTGGCGCTTCCTGAACGCGTGATCTTGGACGTTGCCAAAGGGCACCAGCGCTATTTTGGTGTCCGTCGCGCTGACGGGACGTTGATGGCCAAGTATCTAGCCGTGGTGAACACCGCCAAAAACCCCGCGAACATCCAGCGGGGCAACGACCGTGTCATGCGCGCGCGCTTGGCCGACGCCAAGTTCTTCTACGATGAAGATCTGAAGGTCCCGCTCGCGTCTCGCCGTGAAAAACTGGACGCCGTGGTGTTCCACAAGCGCCTGGGAAGCATTGGCGACAAAGTCGCGCGCATGGCCCGCCTGGTGGACGAGCTCGGCAAACAGCTGTCGCTTCCTGCGGAGACGCTTGCGGACGCCCACGCGGGTGCGCTGCTTTCGAAGTGTGACCTGACGACCTTGATGGTTGGCGAACTTCCGGAGCTGCAGGGCGAGATGGGACACGCCTACGCGCTGAAGCAGGGCACGGCGCCGGCGGTGGCCAGGGTCATCTCTGAGCACTACCAGCCGAAAGGCGCCGAGGACCCGACCGCTTCCAGCGACGCCGGGGCATTGCTGGCTTTGGCGGATCGCCTGGACACCCTCACGGGCTGCTTCGCCGTCGGAATCATGCCCACGGGCACGGCGGATCCCCTGGCGCTGCGGCGCGCTGCCATCGGCTTGCTGCGCACCGTCTTGGACAAGGGGTGGGAGCTTTCGCTCCGCGCCGCGACCTCCACGGCCTACGCTGGACTTTCCGGCATCAAGCTCGACCTGTCCGTCGAGGCGACGCTGGAAAAGCTGCTGCCGTTCCTAGAACAGCGCCTGCGGGGCGTGCTCACGGAGCGACTGCCCCAAGACGCCGTGGATGCCTGTCTCGCGTCAAGCGCGGACGTGCCGAGCGACGTTGCGTCCCGGGCAGCCGCATTGGGCGCCTTATCAGCGGAAATACGGGCCTCGGCCGGCGAGGTCTTCAAGCGCGCCGCCAACATCGCAAAAAACGCGCCGGCCGGCGAACCGCGCGCGCCCCAGGACGTCGAAAAGGACGTACACGCCAGCGAAGCGGCGCTGTTCGCGTCCCTGGCACAGCTCGACACCGCCGTGAGCGCCGCCCGGGAAACCCGCGACTACGGCGTGATCGTACACGCCATCGCGGAATTTGCGCCCACTCTGGGCAAGTACTTTGACGACGTGATGGTCATGGCAGACGACGCGGCCTTGCGAGACAACCGCCTCCGCACCATGGCTAAGGTGCAGCGCATTTGCTCAAGCGTCGCGAACTTCAACCTCCTGGCTCGCTAAGTCTCGATTCGCAAGGATCGAGGAACCAAGCGTCAACTATGAAAGCCCTGCAAGCGTTCCGGATTGTCGCGCTACTTGAAGGTACGTCCTATTTGGTGCTGCTCTTGGTGGCAATGCCGCTCAAGTATCTGCTCGACATGCCTCTTGCGGTGCGCATCGTCGGGAGCCTGCACGGGTTTCTCTTCGTGGCGTTCGTATTGCTGCTGGTACGGCTAGCTACCGAGCACAGCTGGCCGCTGCTGCGCTCCTTCGGCGCGTTGGTGGCGTCCGTAGTCCCGGGCGGGACCTTCTACTTCGATCGCACGTTGCAAGCCGAACTCGCCAAGCTCGCGGCCGAGCCGCCCCGCTAGGCGGCTCGACGCAGAGTGTCAATTTCCGACGCCCGATGGGGGTCGACCGCCGTCACGCGCGGGCAAGCGCGACCGAAGCGAAGTCCCGCGCAATATTTTCTCCCGCTTCACTTCGGGGGCACGGATCGAAGCGCGGGACGACTCGTCCCCACTTGCGTCCCGAGGGACGCTCTGCGATGACGATTCGGTCATGACAAGCCAGCGAATCTATCGTTTCGCACCCGGAAAAGCCGACGGCCGCGCAGATCAAAAAGCACTCCTGGGCGGTAAGGGCGCGAACCTCGCAGAGATGGCGAGCCTGGGCATTCCTGTGCCCCAGGGCTTCACAATCACCACTGAGGTGTGCACGGACTACAACGCCGGCGGTGGCCGCATTCCCGACGGGCTTGAAGCTCAGGTTCGGGAAGCCATGACCTGGCTCGAGAAAGAGACGGGCAAGAAGTTCGGCGATCCAAAGAACCCCTTGTTGGTCAGCGTCCGTAGCGGCGCGCGCGCCAGCATGCCCGGTATGATGGACACCATTTTGAACCTGGGCCTGACGGACGAAGTCGCCCGCGGACTCGCTGACAAGACGCAGAACCCGCGTTTCGCGTACGACGCCTATCGCCGTCTGCTCACCATGTACGGCAACGTCGTGCTCGACGCGCCGCACGGGATCTTCGAAGCGGGAATGACCGACGCCCGGCGCAAGCTGGCCAAGCAGCTGGGCATTGAGGCATCGTCGGATGACGAGGAGCTCGGGCGTGCGGTGCCGGATTCCCAGCTCACCGCAGAGCTTCTGCAGGAGTTGGTGGAGCAGTTCAAATCTAAGCTGGCGGAGACCACGGCCGGTTTTCCCATGGACCCTTTCAAGCAACTGATGGGCGCCGTAGAAGCAGTCTTCAAGAGCTGGCAGAACCCTCGCGCCAAGTTGTACCGCAAGATGCACGGCATTCCCGGCGCATGGGGCACGGCGGTGAACGTGCAGTCCATGGTCTTCGGGAATCTGGGCGATACTAGCGCCACGGGCGTGGCATTCACGCGGGACCCGAGCACCGGGGAAAAGCGCTTCTTTGGTGAGTGGCTGCCCAACGCGCAGGGTGAAGACGTCGTGGCCGGCATTCGCACTCCGCGGGTCATTTCAAAGACGAAAACGTCGGCAGGCGCCTCGTTGGAAGAGGCGATGCCGGAGAGCTACAAGCAGTTGTTCGAAGTGCAGGAGAAACTCGAGAAGCACTTCCGCGACATGCAGGACATCGAGTTCACGATCGAAGACAAGACGCTCTACATGTTGCAGACACGCAACGGCAAGCGAGCCGCGCGGGCGGAAGTGAAGATCGCCGTGGACATGGTGGCGGAAGGGCTGATCGACGAAAAGACGTCACTCTTGCGGGTGGATGCGGATCGCCTGGAGCAACTGATGTTTCCTTCCGTCGACCCCAAGAGCGAATCACGACCCTTTGCGACGGGCTTGCCCGCGTCCCCGGGCGCCGTGTCTGGTCGCGCAGTTTTCAGCGCGGACGAAGCTGAAAAACAGGCCGAGGCAGGCGAATCCGTGATCTTGGTTCGGGTCGAGACTTCGCCCGAAGACTTGCACGGCATGAACGCTGCGAAGGGAATTCTCACTGCGCGTGGCGGCGCCACGAGTCACGCGGCCGTCGTAGCGCGAGGCATGGGCCGCTCTTGTGTGGTCGGCTGTTCGGAAATCAGCATTGACTACGAAAAGCAGATCCTGACCGCGCGACGGGCCGGCCGGGACCCGGTGGTGCTGAAGGCGGGCGAAGTTATCACCATCGATGGCTCGAGCGGTGGCGTCTACGTAGGGGACGTGCCCAAAATCGAGCCCAAGCTGGGTGGCGAGATGGCCACCCTCATGTCCTGGGCCGACAAACACCGACGCATGCGCGTGCGAGCGAACGCGGACACGCCAGGACAAGCCAAGAAGGCCCGAGAGCTGGGAGCGGAGGGCATTGGACTGTGCCGGACCGAGCACATGTTCTTCGATGAAGACCGGATCCGGGCTGTGCGAGAGATGATCCTGTCGACGACCGAAGCAATGCGGCGCACAGCACTGGCGAAATTGCTCCCGTTCCAGACCAACGATTTCGTGGAGCTGTTCCGGGAGATGCGCGGTTTGCCGGTGAACATCCGATTGCTGGACCCGCCGCTTCACGAGTTCTTGCCGCAAGAGGCGGCCCAAATCGAAGAACTGGCAACGGATATGGGCGTCACTCCTGCCGACATCAAGCGCAAGATCGACGAGCTGCACGAGTTCAACCCGATGTTGGGCCACCGCGGAGTTCGACTTGCGGTCAGCTATCCAGAGATCAGCGAGATGCAGGTGCGCGCCATCTTGTCGGCCGCCTGTAGCGTGAAGAAGGAAGGCATCGACGTGCTTCCGGAAATCATGATCCCGCTTTCCCTCAGCCGGCGAGAGCTGGAGCTGATGCACGAAGTGGTCAAGCGGGTCGAAAAGGAAGTCTTCAGCACGGCCGGCGTCGAGGTGAAATACAAGTTCGGCACGATGATTGAACTGCCGCGCGCCGCACTGTTGGCCAAGGAGATCGCCGAGTTGTGCGAGTTCTTCTCCTTCGGCACCAACGACCTGACCCAGACTTGCCTCGGCTTGTCCCGGGACGACGCAGGCAAGTTTCTGCCGCAGTACGTTGACCAGGGGATCTTTGCCCGGGACCCATTTGTATCCCTCGATCAAAGCGGCGCAGGCGAGCTCGTGAGAATCGCGTGTGAGCGCGGCAAGGCGCAGCGGCCGGAGCTCTCCCTGGGCATTTGCGGTGAACACGGTGGCGACCCCGCCAGCATTCACTTCTTCGACACGGTCGGTCTGGCGTACGTCTCGTGCTCGCCCTTCCGCGTGCCCATCGCGCGTCTCGCTGCGGCGCAGGCCTCGCTAAAGACCGCGGCTGGCTGAAGGGCAACCCGCGGTCGGCCGGATTTTCCTTCGGCTTTGCGGGCGGGCAGCTGAGAAGGTATGCTCTGCCTCGTGCCGCCCAAGCAGGATGGACCGAAGGGGTTACCCAGTTTCGCCCGCAGCGCTCGCGGAATGCTGAGCAAGAGCGAAGACGTGGTGATCGACAAAGCCAAGGACAACTGCGACGAGGTGCCCGGCATCGACGAAGACGGGCTGATCCCGGCGCAGCATTGCAGTCATGGCAGCCATGGTAGCCACGGTAGTCACGGCAGCCACGGCAGCCACGGCAGCCACGGCAGCCACGGCAGCCACGGCAGCCACGGCAGTCACGGCAGCCACGGCAGCCACGGCAGCCACGGCAGCCACGGTTCTTGGTGAGATTGCCGTCCCAGTAGACGTCGCCCTGCGACCCCGTTACAGGAAATCAGCGGCTGCGCTGAGCCCCGGGCTCACTCGCGCGCGCTGGGAAGTGGAGGAGGAACACGTGAGTATCCGTCTGCCGAAAATCGGAGTCTTGATTTGCGTCACGGCGATCGCCGCTTGCGACGAGAAGTCCACGCCCCAGGCGGCCACGACGACGCCGCCCGCATCGGCGAGTGCCGCGCCGACGGTGGCGAAGCTGACGCTGCCCCACGACCTGGGTCAGGTGAGCATCCCCCAAGACAACCCGCAGACTGAAGCGAAGGTGAAGCTGGGGCACCAGCTGTTCTTCGAGAAGCGCCTGAGCAAGGACGGCTCCCGCGCTTGTTATTCGTGTCACATGAACGAAGACGGAAACGGCGGCAAGGAGCCCCTCGCTGTGGGTGCAGAAGAAAAGCCGCTCACCCGGCACAGTCCAGTGATTTGGAACGTTGGCTATCTAGGCGCGTTCTACTGGGACGGCCGCTCCGGCTCTCTGGAAGCACAAGCGATTGGTGCCTGGTCCGGCGGCAACATGGGAGTCGGCAAGGACAACCTCGACAAGAAGGCCAAGGAGATCGAGAAGATCGCGGACTACAAGAAGCAGTTCGACGAGGTGTTCCCCAAAGAAGGTGTCACGCCGGACACGATCGCGAAGGCCATTGCCGCCTATGAGCGCACGCTGATCTGCAACGAGACCAGCTACGACAAATACGCCAAGGGTGACGAAAAGGCCCTCTCCAAAGAGCAGGTGCAGGGCTTGGAGCTCTTCATGGGCAAAGCTGGCTGCAGTGTGTGTCACGCCGCGCCGCACTTTTCGACCGCCTACGGCGTCAAAGAGGGCGTGTATTTCAATGTTGGGATCGGCTTCAAGGACAAGAAAGACGACGACGTCGATCCGGGTCGCCAGAAGGTCAGCGAGAAGGACGCCGACTGGGCGGCGTTCAAAGTGCCGACGCTGCGCAACATCACGAAGACAGCGCCGTACTTCCACGACGGTTCCGTAGCCACCCTCGAAGACGCGGTGCGTTTCATGGCCAGCGGTGGAGGCAAGAACAAGAATCTCTCGCCGGTGCTGACCGACAAGAAGCTGACCGACCCGGAGGTCAAGTCCATCGTCGCGTTCTTGGGTGCGCTCGATTGCGGCAAGACCCTAGAAGAACCCACTCTGCCCAAATAACCGATCCAGACGGCAGCGCCGCTTGGCGCACCTTCCCCGCGCGCCTCAGAGCAGGCGGGCGTAGCTGCTGTGAGCGTCGTCCGCGATGTCTTGGAGCAGCGCTACCACGACATCGACGCTCAGGCGTTTCGTCATTGCGGCGTTGGTCTTGGCGATGGTCTCGTATAGGGGCGTCTTCTTGGGATTCTTCGCGAGGTAGGCGTCGATGGAACCCGCGTCTACGAACACGGTGTCGTTCTCACGGCCCTCGTAGATGCTTTCCAGGGCGTCCAGACGCACCCACTGGATTGTCGGGTCCGGCGTGCGGCGAAATAGGGGGATCAGCGCCTCGGGGGTGGCTTCGTTGAAGCGCAGCGCTGGGTGCAGGGGTGCTACCGCCAAGACATCCCGGGTGCCCATTTCCGCATGGGCGAAATCCGTCAGCTGGTGGACGAAGCGCGCGAAGTCCGGCGCGGTGACCTCGATGCAAGGCAAGATCACCTGCGCCACGACCTGGCCGGGATCCCCGGCGATTTGGTGCATGAGTTCCACAAGGGGTCGAGCGTCAAGCCGGTCGCAGTAGTGCAGATAGCGATGCACTTCGCCTTTGCGACGTGCCTCGCGGGAGTAGGGACAGAAAGCGTACTTCTCCAGGAACTCGTGCAGGTAGCGGTCGTTGGCCCGGAACGCCTCGCGCTCAAGCGCCGACCGCACCTCGGTGGAAATCCGCGGCAGCGCCGTGAAAGGAAAGTCCACGTGATCGGGGCGGACTTTGGTGACGAGCCGGGACATACGGGGAGCTCAGCCTTTTAGCGCGCTTTTGGCTGCGGTGATGACTTGGTCCATATCCGCATCTGTGTGCGCCGCGCTGATGAACGCTGCTTCGAACTGAGACGCCGGCCAGTACACGCCCTGAGCCAGCAGACCCGTATGGAACTTGGCGAACCGATCGCGGTCGACTTTCGCCGCGTCCGCCCAGGAACGAACCGGCCCAGGATGAAAGAACAAGGTGATCATCGAACCGACGCGCTGCACACACGCGGTAAGCCCGAGGTCTGCAATCGTCGCAACGAAGCCCTTCTCGAGCCGCGCTCCCAAGTGCTCCAGCTTTTCGTAGACCTCGGGCGTGAGTCGCTCCAATGTCGCTAGGCCCGCACTGACTGCAGCAGGGTTCCCGCTCAAGGTGCCGGCCTGATAAACCGGACCCAAGGGTGCGATCTTTTGCATGATGTCACGACGCCCACCGTAGGCAGCCAAAGGCATGCCGCCGCCGATCACCTTGCCCAGGCAGGTCATATCCGGTCGGATCGAAAAGCGCTCCTGTGCGCCGCCGCGAGCCAGGCGTGATCCCGTCATGACTTCGTCGAAGATGAGCAGCGCGCCGTGCTTTTCCGTGATGCCGCGCAACGCTTGCAAGTAGCCGGGCTCCGGGGGCACGCAGCCCATGTTGCCGACGACGGGCTCCACGATCACAGCGGCGATTTCAGGCCCGCGCTCCGCGAACAGCGCGTCCAAAGCCGCAGCGTCGTTGAAGCCAAGGTTGACAGTCTTTTCGACGATGCTCTTCGGCACGCCGGCCGAGTCCGGATTGCCGAAGGTGGCCGCGCCGCTGCCCGCCGCGACCAGGAGTGCGTCGGAGTGGCCGTGGTAGCAACCGTCGAATTTCACGATCAAGTCGCGCCCTGTGTACCCGCGGGCGACACGCAATGCGCTCATGGTCGCCTCCGTCCCACTCGATACGCAGCGCAGCATTTCGATGCTCGGATAGATCGCCGTCACCGCTTCCGCGAAGCGCACCTCCAGTTCGGTGGGAGCGCCAAAGGACAGCCCGTTCTCTACGGCGGCTTGCACGCACTTCACCACGTCTGGATGTGCGTGCCCCAAGATGGCCGGTCCCCACGAACCGACGAAATCGACGTACTTCTTTCCATCGGCGTCCCAAAGGTACGCGCCGCGCGCCTTCTCGATGAAGGGAGGATGCCCCCCGACGGCTGCGTAGGCGCGCACGGGGCTATTCACCCCCCCGGGCATGAGTTTTTCGGCTCGCTCTAAGAGTGCGGCGTTCTTTGACATGGCCGTGTAATAACGGTTTTTTGGTGCGTCAGGGAACACTCGCCGCGCCAGCAGCAGCGCCTTGGGCTTTTCCCGCGGGATTTGACGACCGGCAGCCGCAGGGCGAGGATGCCTTCCCTCGAATCCCGTGACCATCGCAGCCTCCGCTCAAGCTACTGAAGCGCTTCAGCCCGGCGCCCAGCTCGGGCCATATACCCTGGTCTGCGCGGTGGCGCAGGGCGGGATGGCACGCGTCTGGGCGGCGCGTCACGGACCGACCTCCAACATCGTCGCGCTCAAGACGATCCGCCCCGAGTATGCGTCGGATCCGGGTTTCCAAGCGCTCTTCATGGACGAGGCGCGCTACGCCGCCAGCGTAAAACACCCCGCCGTGGCGCAAGTCTACGGCTTGGGTGAGGCGGACGGTGTGCTCTATATCGCCATGGAGTGGGTGGTGGGTGAAAGCCTCGCCCGGATCCTAAAACCGAACAAGGGCGCCGCCACCGCGCCGATCCCGCCACTGATCGCCGCTCGGTTGATCGCCGACGCATGTGAGGCGCTGCATGCGGCCCACGAGATCACCGACGAAGACGGGCGCACCATTCGTCTCGTACACTGTGACGTCTCGCTGCAGAATCTGCTCGTGACGATCGACGGCGGAGTGAAGTTGGTGGACTTCGGCGTTGCCCGTGCGCTGCGCGCTCAATCCGTTGCGGAAGTTCCGAAGATGGATGGCAAAGCGGCCTACATGGCGCCCGAGCACGCTGCCGGCAAACGCATCAGCCGGCTGAGCGATGTATTTACGCTGGGCATCTGTTTGTATGAAATCTCCACCGGTGTGCGCCCGTTCTCGGCGGGCTCTTGGGACGCAACTATCGAGCGCCTGTTGGCCGGGGAGTTCCAGGCACCCGGGGAAATCGTTCCCGAGTATCCGTCGGCCCTTGAGCGCATCCTGCTGCGCGCCATGGCTCAGTCACCCGCGCACCGCTTTCCGTCTGCAATGCGGATGCGCGCTGGGCTGCAGGATTTCCTGCGCGCATCCGGAAGCCGCGTAGAGCGTGAGGACGTCGCGGCGTTTCTGCGCCATCGGGCCGGACGCCTGATCGATGAGCGTGAGGCCCACATCGCGCGCCAAGCGCGTGGCGCGTGAAGCGCCGTCGGAACTTTCCAACCAGCACGAAACAGCGATTTCGCGTGGTAGTCGAAGCAAAAGTATCCCACAATGTAGGCGTCTGTCGCACCTGACCCTTGGACTGCCACGAGAGAAGAGCCCCATCATGCGCACCACGATCCGCTTCGCTTCCTACGTGTTTGCTGCCGCCACCCTCGGCTTGGGTGTGCCGGCGTGTTCCTCAAGCGACGCGGCGGGTCCCGGCAGTGCCGCCGGAGACTCGCCCTTCGAATACGTTCCCCCCGGTAAAGCGGACGACTATCGCAGCACCCAGGGCAGCGAGTATGCGCTCATCGCCTTGGACAGCGTGACACTGCCCAGCGCGGATCTGGCGCTGACAGGTGCCGAGCGCCAGGCCCGTGCCGAGGAGTTGGTACAACTTCGGTTCAAGGCGCTGAGCTTCTTCATCTACGCCTACGTGGGTGCAAAGAGCCGAGACGACTCCAATTATGAGTACGGAGGCTTTCGCACCACCATCCGGCAGAAGACGTTCCAGAGTCAGGACATCTCGGAACGCGCCGGCGAGCCTGGAACCTACGATTTCATCTTCGAGGCCGAGGTTGGCGGCCCCAAAGACTTGCTCAGCAAGCTGCCGTTAACGGGAAAGACCTTTCCCCTGACCGTGCCCGTGCTTTCGACGGATGAAATCGAATCCGGTAGCTACTCGTCCAAGTACAAGCACTTCGATCCTTCGAAGTACACTCCGGAGCAATTGAGCACCATCGACGTCGACATCGAGGAGAAACCGTCAGAGCCTGACGCCTACCCTGAGTATTCCGCGATGTTGGAAGATGGGCTGCTGGACGTAGCGATTCATATCGGTGGCGACTACAACGCCGCACGCTACGACCTGACCACCGCCCGCGCAGTCTTCGACCGCTTGCAGTCGGATCTGAAGCTCAAAGCGCCCGTCGCCAGCTTCGACGAACTGAAGAGTGACAGCGGGCCCTTCACAGGCACCATCGACTCCAACGGCCGATCCGTCGACTTCCACGTGTATCTGATCCACCCAGACATGAACAAAGAAGAAGGCGTGGGTTACCCCGGGCTCATCGATGCCTACAAGGCCAGCGCGGCAACCCGCGACATCGTGATCTACGACGGCCACGCCGGCTACGACACCAGCTACAGCGGCGTCGTCGTGCACTACAATCCCCGGCACGCGATTTCCGCGGACGATTTCGATACTTTGGACCTGCCGAATAAGTATCAGTTGTTCTTCTTCAACGGCTGCAAGACCTACACGTCCTACGCGGACGCCATGTACGATCACCCGGCGAAGAACAGCAAGAACCTGGACGTGATCACGACGGTGAACTTCTCCTGGCTCTCGGAAATGACCCGAGTCACCACGGACTTCCTGAAGACGACTGTCGACACTGCGACGGGTACGCATGCGCCGCGCAGCTACGATCAGATCCTCGGAAAGCTGAACAGCGGCGGCAGCTGGGACGTGATCTATGGCGTGCACGGGCTCTCGGATAACCCGCGACTCTCGCCCTATGCCGACCCGGCCTCCCTTTGCGCTCCCTGTGATGCGAACTCGCAGTGCCCGGGCGCCGACAACCTGTGCCTAAAGCTGTCTCCCTCGGCGGCATTCTGTGCGGCCGCCTGCACCGACGATAGCGGTTGCCCGGACGGGTTCGCATGCCAGTCCGCCGCGGCCACCGGCAGCAACGTCATCAGTCAGCGCCAGTGTGTGCCCAAGGCTCAGTCCTGCAACTGATTTGACGAGCCTCGGCTCTCGGCAACCCCGAGGAGGCTTGACGCCGGCGCCCCGCGCTTGTCACCTGCGCAGCCATGACGGTCGAAGCAGCGGAAGCTGGGGTTGCGGATGCGCAACTGCAGAGTGACTCCGAGGGGCCCGCGTCCGTCGGTTCGGGCCAGGAATACGAATTCAAGCAGCCCGAGAACCTGGTCATCGGTGCGTGCGCGCATCGCGCGCGCATTTTCGGCATCCTGTGCGCCATCAGTGGCTTCGTGCACGTCGTTGCCGTGGTCCTATCGCTGACCGGTCTGATCGACGCCAGCGGCATCGTCTACCTGCTGCCGACCGCGGTGTTCAACATCGTGCTGGGCATACTTCTGTTTCGCGCGAGCACCGCCCTGACGCGGGTCGTGACCACCACCGGCAGCGACGTTTCGCTGATGATGTCTGCACTGACGGATCTCTCCAAAGCTTTCGTGGTGCAGATCGTGCTGACGGCACTCGTGCTGGTAGCCATCGTTGGTTCAATGGTTGCGCTTGTAGTTGCCGCCCGCATGGGCTGACTTGACCGCCTCGGGATTCCGGTTCAGCGTTACGCCATGCGTAGCCGGGTGTGCTCCGGCGCGACAGACCTTGCCGGTCAGGACCAGCTCATCGGGCCGGGTTTGGAAAGCAACTAGCCGGCGAGGCGCTTGGAGCGGTCGTTCAGGAGGGCGCGCCACGCCTCGATGCGCTGGCGCGCGTGATCGGGCCACGGCATGCGGGAGAGCCGAGCCAGGAGATGCGGCGCGTGGTCCCCCGCCCGAGAGCGGTCTCCGAACACTTCCGCGGCAGCCTCTAAGGACTCAAAGGCCTTGTCATGGTCGTTCTGCATCCACTGCAGCCATGCACGCGTGAGCAGATAGTGCTGTCTTGGCTCCGCCTCTTCTACGCGAAACGCGTCGGCTTCGGTCAAGAGCGTCGCCGCTGCGTCGGTATCGCGACGGGCCAGGGCGATCTGACATGCAAGCAACTTGGATTCGAGCATGCCCCAAGGATCGCCCATGCCGACGTAGATTTGTTCTGCCTGAGCGCAGTGCAGTTCCGCCATATCTAGATCGTCCGTGTCGATGCCGATCATCGAGAGCAGACGCTCGGAGCCCGCATGCCCACGTGGGTTGCGGAGGGGCTCGAAAGACGAAAGCGCGTCGCGCGCCCCGACTTCTGCATTGTAGTAGTTCATCATGCGATGCTCTACGTGCGCCAAAGAGACGTTGGCTTGGGCTAGACCGAGACGATAGCCCGCAGCTTCGAACTCCGCCTTCGCTTCGAGGGTCAAACGTCGCGCTCGTTCCGTAGAGCCTTCGGAATGTTCGATCCAAGAAAGCAGAAGCAGACACTGGCCGCGCCCCAGCGGTTGGCCCAACAGCGCAAAGTGCGACTCCCCAGCTTCGATCACTTCCCGGGCGCGCGCGTAGTTGCCGAGCAAGTACTCGATCTCGCCAAGCACGGCTTCGCATTGTGCCTGCCCGATGATGTGCCCAAGGTCAGTGAAGATTTCGTGCGCCAAGTTGACGAGTAGCGCACCCTCTCCGCTCTGCCCTCGTTCACTACCCAGGTGTCCAAGCAGGCGGAGCGTATGCGCGAGGTTCTCGCGGTCGTCGATTTCCTCAAAACGCTCTCGAGCGATTTCCGCGTGGGTGGTTGCCTCTTCGGTACGACCCAAATGGCGGAGCGCCTCGGCTCGCCAGCGATGCTTCAAGGCCAGGGAGCGGCCTTGCAAATGGCCCTTGAGCAGCTCGAGGTCCCCAATGGTCGCTAAGGGCTCACGGGCCCCGAGCCAGGCGTTGTTCAGGAAGTCGAAGAGCAGCCCCGCCGCCGCATCGGCTTCCCCGGCATAGAGCAGGTTGGCGACGCGCTGACGAATGATCCGGCGCGATGCTGCTAGCGGGTGGATGGCCAAAGCATCGGCCGCGGCGATGAACAGGCTCTTCGCGTCGTCACGCTCGAGCAAGCTGGCGAGTAGGTGCTCCTGCAGCAAAGCATGCGGCCAGTGATAGCGGCCCGGCCCCCGGGGCAAGATGATCTCGGCGTTTTGCAGGCTGACGATCGAGTCATCGGCGGCCAGAGCTAGACCCGACAAAAGCGCGTGCAGCACGTTGCGCCGGATGTCTCCACCCAGGGTGGCGACTGCGTAGGCCGCCAAGCGATGCTGTTCGGGCATGGCGGAGACGCGGCTGTCCCAAAGCTCTGCGGTCGTCTGCGGCCGCACCGTGAGGACTTCAGCCGGCACGCTGTACACGCCGCTCTTGAGCTGGATGCTGCCCGCGAGCGCCCAGGCATGCAGTTGCTGCAGCGCAAACAGCGGGTTGCCGCGGCTGCGGCGCGCGGCTTCTTCTACGGCGGCTGCATCCAGGGGCAAAGAAGCACGCAGAAGATCGGCAGTCGTCTCTGCGTCCATCGGTTTGACTTCCGTTACGACGCCGTCCATCAATTCGCGCAGTTGACGCAGCCGCTCGGCGGCTTCGGTGCCGAGTTGCACGTCCTCGGATCGAACCGTGCCGACGATCACAATGCGCTGGTCGGGCTCTTCCGCGTGTATGCGCGCAAGGCCTTCAAAGGTGGAAGCACCTGCATGGTGCAAGTCGTCCATGAAAAACAGCAGAGGTCGACCGCGTCCCAGGCGCCGCAGCGTGTAGCGAATCACCAGCCGACGCGTATCGAGAGTGTCGAGAGTGAAGCGGATGCCCGTGGGCCCGACCGGCTCCGTTGGCGGAAGCGGTCGGAGCCATTCCGCAGCTCCTGCGACCCATGCGCGGCCGTTCTTGTCGTCGGCGGTGACCTTCCAGCGCAACAGCAGAGACTTCTCGATGATCTCACGGGAGGAACGCTCGAAATTGAAGTACTGCGTCACCCCGCCGAGCATGCCGTCCAAGGGACTCCGGATGGGGCGGTAGCGTGCGCGTAGCGGGATCATGGTGCCTTCTTCGTGCACGACCTCGCACAGCCACTCCGCGATGCGGCTTTTTCCGACACCCGCATGCCCCACCAAGATCACCAGCCGGTGCGGAGCGCCGTTGCCTTCGATCACGTCATCGCAGACCTCACGTAGCACTCGCTTGACGTCGTCCCGGCCCACCAGTGGGCTCATGCGGATGCTGAGCAACCCGGGGGAACGTTGCTGCGCCACAGAAGTGCTGGGGTTGCGCCGATCCGTCGCGGACTTCTGACTGACCGGAGGAGCCGGCTTGTCGTAGCGGGGGACTTTCGGGAAGACCCAGGCGTCCGCCGCCGTGTCTGCGACGGGCCGCCATTGTGCCCATGCCCCCCGCGCTTCTGCGGCGAACTCCCAGCGATCCCATGGGCGTTTGGCCAACAAGCGATGCACGAACTGCACGACGCCGGACGGGGCAGGGATCGCGAGTTTCAGTTCTGGGATCTTTTCGAAGGCGTGCAAGCGCAAGAGTTCTTTTGGATCTCCGGAGAACACGCTTCGCCCAGACAGCAGCTTGTATAGAAAGCAGCCCAGGGCATACAGGTCCGTGGCGCCGCAGACGTGGTGCATCTCGTGCTGGATTTGCTCTGGCGCCATGTAGCCCGGCGTGCCGGCACCCGCATGCGGGGCAAACTCCATGGCTTTCGACCCGTCCAGGCGCTCGTCGTGGGGATCCTGCTTCAGCCAGGCCAGGCCGAAGTCCATGATGTGCACCTCCGGCGGTGCATCGGGCATCTCCTCGACCAACACGTTGGAAGGCTTGAGATCGCCATGAATGATCCCACGCGCGTGCGCGTGCGCGAGGGCTCCGAGCACCTGGTCCACGATCGACCAAATCAGTTCGAAACGGTTGGGCACCTGCGCCAAGTCGTGAAGCGAGATGCCGGCGGCAAGGTCCATCGCAAGGTACGGTGTCCCGTCCGCGAGCTGTCCGAAGTCCGTCGCGTGTACGATGCAGGGGTGGTTCAAGGCGGCCAGCGCACGCGCCTCTTTGTAGAACCACATGACGTACTCTGCGGCCAGCTTGCTTTCGGGGGGGATCACGCGCTTGAGGGCGACCTCGTTGCCCGTGCCCAGATCCGTGCATCGGTACACGATGCCCATGCCACCTTCGCCGATGACCTCTTGCACTTCGTAGCGCTGTGCCAGGACATGCCCGGGCAACACGGCGGTTGGGGTGCCGATGGGGGTGATCTCCGGTGCCGACACGCTCAGGATGGAGCTCTCCTTTAGAGATGCGGCGCTCGGAATACTCGGGGGCGCGCTGTCTTCGTCTTCCTCCGGCGCCGCCCCTTCCGGAATGCCCGACAGGCGGGCGGCCGCCGTCTGGTGGCTGCCATCGCTCGGCGGGTGGGATGGGCTCGCCTGGGGCCAGGACTGCTCTGGGCGCACCTCGGCATCCGGCGGGTTGGATTGCGCCGGCGGCGGAGCCTTGGGCTCGTCTTGGGATTTGCCCCCTTTTGCCATCGGCGGCGCGAGTCTAGTCACGGCCCTTGAGAGGTCGAGCCCTGCTGCGAAGATTTTGAGTTTACTAGGATTGTCCAATAGTTGCCAGTGGTTAGGAGCAGGCGAAGCGCTCCGAGTCCCGTCCCCCCGCAGTCTACGCATGCCACGTAACGTAAATGCCGGACCCTTCATGCCCGGCCACGGCGGCGGAAACGTCGATTTTCACCACACAGCAGACCCCGAATCACCCCGCGGGCGGGTGTACCCTCCCGGCCATGAAGTCCGCCGTTGACCCCACCCTTGCCGACCGTGACCCCGAAATCCATGCGCTGATCCGCGAAGAAGAACACCGCGAGACGGTCAAGCTGCGCCTCATTCCCAGCGAGAACTACGCGTCTCGAGCCGTGCTCGAAGCGTCCGGCTCTGTACTGACCAACAAGTACTCCGAGGGGTACGCTGGCAAGCGGTACTACGAAGGGCAGCAAGTCATCGACCAGGTCGAGCTTCTTGCCTGTAGCCGACTCAAGCAGATCTTCGGAGCCGAGCACGTGAACGTGCAGCCGTACTCGGGCAGCCCAGCGAACCTGGCCGTCTACCTTGCCTTCTGTCAGCCCCACGATCCGATCATGGGTTTGGGTCTACCTGCGGGTGGACACCTGACGCACGGTTGGAACGTCAGCATCACAGGAAAGTATTTCAACAGTCGCGGCTACGGAGTCCGGAAGGACGACCATCGCATCGACTTCGATGAAGTCCGCGCTATCGCCAAGGAGCACAAACCGAAGTTGCTGTGGTGCGGGACGACGGCCTACCCACGCATCCTGGACTTCGCCAAGTTCCGTGAGATTGCGGACGAAGTGGGTGCGATCCTGTGTGCGGACATCGCGCATATCTCGGGACTGGTGGCCGGAGGGGCGCATCCGTCGCCGGTGGGCATCGCCGACGTCGTCACAAGCACTACGCACAAGACACTGCGCGGCCCCCGCGGTGGTCTGATCATGTGCAAGGCTGAGCACCAGAAGGCCATCGATCGAGCTGTTTTTCCTGGGTTGCAAGGTGGCCCGCATAACCACACCACCGCAGGCATTGCCGTGGCCGCGAAAGAAGCGATGGCGCCGGAATTCAAGACCTACGCGCGGGCCGTGGTCGACAACGCAAAGACGCTGGGGGAGGCCCTTGCGAGCAAAGGGTTTGCGCTTGTGACCGGAGGCACCGACAACCACCTATTGCTTCTGGATCTGACGCCGAAGAACATCCCCGGAAAAGTGGCCGCACAAGCCCTCGACAAAGCCGGCATTGTTGCCAACTACAACTCGATCCCCTTCGACCCGCGCAAACCCTTCGACCCGTCGGGTCTGCGCATCGGCACGCCGTCGATCACGACGCGCGGCATGGGCGCCACAGAGATGAAGCAGCTTGCTGACTGGATGGATCGAGTCGTCGCTGCGCCGGACGACGAGGCGCTGCTGGCGAAGATCGCGGCGGAGGTCAGCGAAGTGTGCGCGGGGTTCCCGCCGCCTGGCATCGTCAAGTGAGCCAACCTTCGGGGCGTGATTTGAGTGATCGCTCCGCTGCCTTCGGGGGATCTTCCGCCGTCTATGGAGCATTGCGGTGCGGAGTCGCGCGCTCTGCCGCGGCGTCTTACGGGGGGCCGCCTGGGCGCTGGTAGCACATCAGTCGTAGGGCGTTTCCAGCCATGACTTTGCGAACGTCGTTCATAGGCATGCCCGCCGCACGCAACGCCCGACTCAAGCGCGGATAACGGGCGGCGTTGAGCAACTCGTGCGGTGGTCGGATCCCACTTTCGAATCCCGAACCGATCCCCACATGATCCACTCCAGCGACGCGCGCGATGTGCAGGATGTGTCGAACGACGTCGCCCAAGTCCGCCGGTTTGCCTTGATGCAGCATGCGCTGCTCGAAGCTCACACCGATCAACCCGCCGGTCCGGGCCACCGCCAGAAGCTGCACGTCGCTCAGATTCCGAGCGTGCGACGTGAGCGCGCCAGCAGCGGTGCGACTAGCCACTGCCGGGACGTGGGCTTCCCGCGCCATAGCGACGACTTCCGCCAGAGCTCCGGCGCTGAGACCGCATACGTCGATCGTTCCTCGAGCGGCGTGCACGGACCGCACCATGGCTTGGCCGCGACTGCTCAGCCCGCCCCCGCTTCCAAGGGCAGAGCTAGCGAGCGCGCTGTCGCCGCGAGTCACTAGCCCAAAGAAACGCACGCCGCGGGTCACCCATAGGGGAGCCTCTCGTTCGCTGCCCAGGTTGCTCGCATCTACGATGGAAAACCAGGTGCGGATCCCGGGAGCCGGGCGCCGGCAGCCGGGGATCCGCAGTTCGCGAACGCGGCTCAGAGCGCGGAACAAATGCAGGTAGCCAGCCTCAAGGCTTGGGCCCAGCGCGCCGCGGCGTTCCAAGGGCAGCACCAACCCGTACGCGCCACCCCGCCGCAGCCGCACGGCGTCCGCTTGGCCGCTGCCGAAGGTAACGCCGCGGTGATGTACCAGCACCTGCTGTGGCAAGTGCACGGCCAGGTCGACGACTGGCACGGCTTCGAAGGGCGTTGCCTCTGCGAGCCCGAGGGGCCAGCTGGCGCCGATGAGCGCCGCATGCACAAAGCCCCGCCGCGTGATGGACATGCGACCTCTCGAAGCAAGTCGCGAGCCACGCGCAGTTCCCGCCGCGGCCGGGTGCATCGCGCAAAGCGTTCGCTCGGCCAAGGTTCCCGCGCGCTTCGTGCGCCTGGACGGCAACACGCGCGCTTCGTGCGCCGGGGGGCAACACGCGGGCCGCCGGGCGGCGACGACCCGCCTCTGGATTAGCGCGGCAGGATCGCCCTGGGCCACGACCCCAACCCATACAGCGCGGCTAGCTGCCGTTGGCTTTGGGGACGCGCACTACGACCACGGTCACGTTATCCGTGGCGCCCTGTTCGAGGGTGCGGGCGATCATTTGGTCGCAGGCGGATTCAGAGGTCTCGGTGGTTTTGAGAACGGTCGTGATCTCGTCTTCGTCGAGGTGCTTCGTCAGACCGTCCGTGCAGAGCAAGATGACGTCGCCTTCTTCGAGTTGCTGTTTCTGCATCTCGGGAACCATGTCGTCTTCACTCGTGCCCAGCGCATTCCAGAGGATATGGTGCAGAGGCGACGACGCTTCGAGGGCAGGGAACCCCTGGGATTTCATCTGTTCCGCAACCGTATGATCCGTGGTCAAGCTGGTCAGGATGCCGTGACGCAACAAATAGCAGCGACTGTCGCCCGCATGGGCGACGTACATGCGCGGCCAGATGATGTACGCCAGGGTGAGGGTGGTGCCCATATTCGGCGAGGCACCGGGCAAGTCCGTCGCGTGGCGGACTTCAGTGTTGCCGGTGACGAGCGCGGTGGAGAGTTGGTCACGTACGCCTGGCAAGGTCGCCCGTGGCGATGGCTCAAGCTCCTGGGCATGACGCGACGCCCAGGGCATCACGCTGCAGACGTAGTCGGTGATGGAACGCACTGCGACGCGACTTGCCACGTGGCCACCGCCTTGGCCGCCCATGCCGTCGGCGACGACCATCATGGTTCCTGCGGAACCCGACGTCAGCCACTCCAAGTCCGTGGAAGGCAGGCTGGAGTGCATCACGCTCATGCGCCGATCGAGCGCAGCGATCAGAAAAGCGTCTTCGTTGGCCTTGCGGACGAGCCCCCGGTCCGTGCGCCCGGCGACGTCCAGGTCGGGCCGCCTGGGCTGGGCAGCGTCTGGGGGCATGGTGGGTGCGTCGACAGGGGCCACGGCGATGCTGCGACGATACCAGACGCAGCTGGGCAATGGGGGAACGCGATGAAACGTGCCGTTTTGCCACAAAAGCCTTGGGGAACAGGCCCGAAGCCCAGTCCGAGCCAGACGCCAGCCAAACCGACGACCTGCCGCGTTCCGGCCGAGGGGCCGCGGCTTTCCAGCTGGGCTTTGCAGACGCGCCCGAAAGAAACGCGGAAGAAAACGCGGAGGAGGAAGCCACGCCGCGCTTCGCACATTACCGTACACAGTGCGACCAAACTGCATCGCGCCGCGGGCTTTCGCATCGAAAACCTGCCGCGACGCGGTACATTAAGAATGCCCCTCATGCGTTCGACCGCCCGTCACAAAGACAGGCTCGGTCCTTACGAGCTCGTGCGCCGCCTCGGAAGCGGCGGTATGGCGGAAGTCCATGAAGCGGTGCGTGTGGGCGCACACGGCTTCGAGAAGCGCGTGGCGATCAAGTTCATGCTGCCGCACCTGGCCGACGATCCGCGGCTGGTTGCGATGTTCTGCGATGAAGCCAAGGTGCACGCTCGTCTCTCGCATCCGAATCTCTTGCAGGTGATCGACTTCGGCGAACAGGACGGGCGCCTGTACCTCGTGCTCGAACTTGTCGAGGGTCTATCGGTACAAGAGTTGTGTTTTCGAATGCTCTCTCGCGGTCAGCCGGTGGAGCTAGGTGCGGCGCTATACATCACCCAAGAGGTGCTTGCTGCACTGGAGTACGCGCACTCGGCTTGCGACGAGTCTTCACGTCCGCTGCATTTGGTGCATCGTGATGTTTCGCCGAGCAACATTCTGCTGGGCGTTGCAGGCGAGGTCAAACTCGGGGATTTCGGCATCGCGGCGGCGGCGGATATCGACGCGCGCACGGCTCCCGGAGAGATCAAGGGCAAGATTGGCTACGTTTCCCCGGAGCAAGCCCTGGGGTTGCCGCTGGACGGGCGCAGCGACTTGTTCTCCGTTGCCACGGTGCTGGCGGAGATGCTCATGGGGCAGCCGCTGTTCGACGCCGACAGCGACCTGGAGGTGCTTGAACAAGTGCACTCCGGTGACTTGCGACGACTTACTGCCGCCGCCGACCGCGTGCCCGAAGATGTGATGCTGTTCTTGCAGGGTGCTCTGAAGACGCTCCCCGCGCAGCGCTTCGAGTCTGCTTCCCATATGCTCTGGGCGGTTCGCGAACTCGCGCGCCGGCACCGCAAGGCGATGAACGCATATAGCTTCGCGGTGTGGCTGAGTGACGTCGGCATTGCGCCGCTGAAGAGCGACGTATTCGCGCGCCCTGCGCCTAGCATCGCGGACGCGCTCCGGGCAGCCGCTTGGGACGACGCGCAATCCGAGGCGCCCACGCAAGTGGCGGAACCGAAGACCCCTGCTCCCATGACTCCAGCGGAACTGCACCACGCGATGGTGCACGGCAAACGTCGACATTGAGGCCCCAACTAGAGGGCGCAACCAAGAGACTCGCGCGCTCAGCTTATCCGCGCTTGGATTGCCTGGGCTGAAGGGCGATGCTCCGGACTCGTGCGCATCAGATCCGCACACAAGCGATCGAGATCATCGGGGATCCCCTCCAGGAAGAAGCTGGGTGCCGGGGCGCCAACGCTGCGCTTGCGCAGGAACACGTCGTCCGCGCTGCCGACGAAGGGCAGCGCTCCGGTGAGGGATTCAAAGAGAGTCACCCCCAGTGCGTAGAAATCCGTTGCGGGGCTGATGCTCGCGGCGCGCCACTGTTCCGGAGCCATGTACGCCACGGTGCCCACGGGCGCGCCCACGTCGAGCTCGCTTGAAAGGTCGCGCGAGAGCCCGTAGTCCAAGAGCACAGCGCGGCCGGCGCTTACGCGCACGTTGTCCGGGCGGACATCGCCGTGCACCAGACCGAGGGCGTGCATGTGGTCGAGGGCCTGGCAAAGCTGAAGGGTCGTCTGCCGGGCGCGCCGGAAACCTTCGGCGCCGCAGCTGGAGAAATCACTGCAGCCGTCTTCGTTGACCTGGGCACCCAGCAGTAGCATCGCCGGGCTGCCACCCACTTTTCGCTGCTGGCCCTTTCCGGCGTGGCTACGAATATAGGCAAGCAGATTGGGCCCCTCCACCAGCGTCATGACGTAGTGGGGAGGGGTTGCGTCTGGGAACAAGGCTCGGATCCTCAGCAGACTTGGGTGCGTCGAAGCACTGAGCTTCCGGAGTGACTCTGGCCAGCCCTTGGCATGGGCCTCGCCGTCCAAGATCTTGATCGCGACGTGTTCGTCGCGATCTGGGTCTACGGCCTCGAAGACGCTGCCGGACGCGCCACGACCGAGCAGGCGCACCAGCTCATAGCGCCCGACGTGCGAAGGCATCATCACTCCGGCCCGACGTGCGTCAGCGTCATGGGCCTTGCTGGAATTCGTAGATGCTACCGAGTCCCAGGATCGAGGTCAGCTCGTCCAGTGCGTGGCAGCTTTCCTGGTGCAAGAGCGGATCCCGCAAATCGTCCAGAGCAAGACTGTCTCGGTAGTGCTTGTTGACCCAGGCCTCAAGGCGGACAAGGCGCGCCTCGCTCATCACCACACCGGCGGGTAGCGCCTCTATCTCGTCGTCCGTCAGGAAGATGCGCAGGCGCAGGCAGGCAGGTCCGCCGCCGTTTTTCATGGAGCCGTTGACCCCGACCCAATGCACGCCGCTCACGCTGGGACTCTGAGAGACGACGCGGTCCAGGTACGCACGCGCCGTGGGCTGATCGCGCGCTTCTGTGGGCGCGATGATGGCCATGCTGCCGTCTTCGATGGTCACGAGCTGGGAATTGAACGGATAGGATAGGACGGCGTCTGATACCGGCAGTTCCGCCTCAGTCGCGACGTAGATTTCGAGATCCGGGCCCAAAACGGAGCGCAGCTCTTGCTCTAGGCGCGCCCGGTCTACGAATGCCAGCTCATGGAGCAGCAGGACGTGGCGGTGCCCGACGCAGAGCACATCCGAATGAAAGGAACCGGCGTCAATGCCGGTCGGGTGTTGTTGCCAAAACAGAACCTTCGTCTCGATGCCAGCTCGGCGCGCGACGGCGGCTGACGCCTCCAGGGACTGTCGCGCGCGATGCACTTTCGGCCCTTCTACTTCAGTGACCTCGCTGCGACCCCAGCCAAAGAGGTGGCATGCTGCCTTGCCCGTGGCCAGTCGTGTGTGGTTGGCAGCGCCCTCGTCTGTGAAGTGCGGGACGCAGGGCAGCGCGTCGTGCACGACGAAGCGCGTTGCGTCCGAGAAGATGCCGCGCAGCACGCGCGCCGTTGTCTTCGCTTCGATTGCGCGATGGGTCTGCGTGGCCAAATTCGCTACGTGCAGGTGTAGGCGCTTGTCCCGGGCATCACACGACGGCACGACTGTGGCGGCGTTGGCCACCCACATGGAGGACGCGCTGCTGTACACGGCGAGTAGGCCTGCGTGGTCGGCCGCGGCCAGGACGTCTGCGTCGGAGCCGCTGAAGCCGAGCTGACGTAGTTCCCGCAGTGCGGGCCGCGGTTGGGGCGGCAGGACTGCTTGGCCGACGCCCAGTTGCAACAACGCGCGCATCTTGCCCAGACCTTCGAGGGCCGCGCTCCGGGGATTGCCCACAGTGCCGGCGTGACGCTGCGCGGCCAAGTTGCCGTGCGCCAGCCCGGCGTAGTTGTGGGTAGGTCCAACGAGACCGTCGAAGTTCAGTTCCGGCATGACACAGAGACGCGTGGACTAGTCTACGCTCCTCCCGCGCGCCGTGAGCTGAAAACCAGAGGTGCAGAACCGCCTGGGTCAGGAAGGCTGTTAGCGCGGGTTTTCCCGCGCAACGACCGACAGGAAGAGCAAGCCGGCGGATACGAACACGAGCACGAGGCGCGCCGTCCAAGCCGCCTGTGACGGGGCCGCGGGTCCACCCATGATCGCCACGACGCTGGCGCCAAGCGCTGCAGCACCAAATGCCAAAATGGGCCCTCGCGCGGCCGCCATCCGAGTCGCCAGCATGGCGACCGCTCTAACCCAGCTGTTGCAAGTCGGCAAATTCTCGGCGGCGGCGGAGCCCGGTCAAGGCTCAGCGCTGCTTGTCGATGGCCTTGCGGAGCAAGTCCGCGGCGCGCCCGCCCAACAGTCCCGGCAGCGCTTGCGCTTCAGCGCGGGCTTGATCACTCATCTTCTCCCACGTCGTGCCAACGATGTGGAGCACCTTTTCGTCCGGATGGGATTCGATGAACTCGGCAAAATCGTGTTGCAGGAAGCTCAGACACAGCGCGTCTTCCATAGTCTGCACATCCAGATCGAGGTTCATGCCCTGCTTGAGGATGATGCGCTTCACTTTGGATATCACCTGGGTTTCGTAACCAACGCGCTTGAGCACCTGTTCGGCCTCGGCCGCGTGAAAGCGCGCTGCCGCTTTGCGCCACTGTAGGTACCCCACGCGACCTTCCGGGAAATCACTTCGAGGAAACCGAAAGCGCATCAAGTGCTGGCAGCGGGCCGCCAGGCGTAGTGGCTCCGACGCCTTTGGCGAAAGCCGTGCGATCCAGTGGGCCACGTTGTCCGCGTGGAGCAGCGCGCGCGGGCGCGGCGTTCCGTTCACTTTCACCGTTGTGGGGTCTTCCCCGTTGAGGCGGTCGAACTCGGCGACGGCACGGTCAAAGCGGTCGGACACGCCTGTCCATGTAGCAGCTACGGCCGGCCCGAGTGCGAAAGACCTGCACCTACTCGCGCGAAATTAGGGCCATTTTCAAAAACTACTGCACGTCTCATCAGTATATACTATACGTATCATCAGTATGCTGACGTACCTCCGAATCCGCGGGCTAGCACTGCTCTCCGACGTTGCTCTCGAGTTGGGCCCAGGCCTGACGGTGCTTACGGGCGAGACTGGCGCGGGCAAGTCGATCATTGCCGAGGCGCTGCTGCTGCTGCGTGGTGTCCGGAGTCGCCCGGAGTTGGTGCGCAGCGGGGAAGCCGCCCTAAGTGTCGATGCACAGTTCGAGCTTGCGGCGGCGCCGCTGCGTGCTGCCCAGGCGGCAGCCGAAGAGCGGGGCTTGGAGCTGGGGGCTGCGACGGAGCTGCTGACCCAGCGTGTGGTGCAACGCAGTGGTCGGGGCCGCTGTTTGCTACAGGGGGGGCTGGTGCAGAACGCCGCGTTTGCGGCCGTTGGGGCGCATCTTGTTTCCGTGTGCAGCCAGCACGAGCATCATTCTCTTGTTTCCGTCGCCAGGCACTTGGAACTGGTCGACGCCTACGCGGGTCTGGAAGAGCTCGTCGAGGAATACGCAAGCGCGTGGTCAGCGCTGCGAGAAGCGGAACGAGCGTCCGCGGCTGCGGCGGAGGAAGCGGCCCAATTGGAGCAGCGTAGTGCGTTCCTACGACACACCGTGGACGAACTGGCCGTTCTCGAACCCGTGGCTGGACAATGGGAAGATCTCGCTCGGCAATTCGAATTGCTCAGCCGAGCGTCGCAGTATCTGGAGTACGCCCAGGAGGTCCGGGAGCGCCTCTACGATGCGGACAACTGTGTGTTGGGGGAAATCTCCCGGCTGCTGAACGTCGCTCGGTCCGGTGCAGAACACTCCCCGCAACTGAAGGGGATCTGTGAAGAGCTCGGCGCCGTCCAGGCTGCGTGTGAAGAAGCGGCGCGGCACGCGTCTCGGCTGGAAAATCAGCTGGAAGTGGATCCCGGCGGATTGCGCGCCGTCGAGCAGCGGATTGACGCGTTGGCTTCGGCCGCGGGCAAATACAGGGTCGACCCCGCACGCCTCTCGGAGTTACTCGAAGAGCGCTCAGCGGAGCTTGCGGGTCTGGAGAATCACTCGGAGCGACAGCGCACTCTGGAACAACGCGCGCTTGAGCTGCGGTCCCGAGCGAGTGCGCTTGCCGCGGTGCTCTCGGAACGGCGCCGGGCTGCCTGCAAACGCATGGCTGAGGAACTGCGCGGGGAACTCGACGAGCTTTGCATGCCTGCCGCCAGCCTGGAGGCACAGATTGCCACTGACTCCACGCTGGGCCCTCGCGGCGCGGACCGGGTCGAGTTGCAGTTCTCTGCTAACGCTGGCGAGCCGATGGCACCCTTGTCCCAAGTCGCGTCCGGGGGTGAGCTCTCGCGGGTGCTTCTGGCCATCCAAGGTGTGCTTTCTCGTGGAGACTCCGTCGCGACCTACGTCTTCGATGAAGTGGACGCGGGGGTTGGAGGGGCCGTGGCAGAGGCCATTGGACGTCGTCTGCGCCGCATTTCCAAAGAGAGGCAAGTGCTGTGCATCACTCACTTGCCTCAGATTGCCGTGTTTGCCGACGCCCACTTTCGAGTCGAGAAGGGCGTCGAAGCAGGCCGAACGGTCACGAACGTCGTTGCACTCGACGAAACCGAGAGCATCGAAGAGGTGGCACGCATGCTCGCGGGTGCGCGCGTCACCAAGAGCGCTCTGGAGCATGCACGGGAGCTGCGGCGCACTGCGCATGCGGCGCCGCTTCGGGTGGTGCAGGGGGACTGCAAGGCAAAACCCGCCGTCCGACGTCCTCGGAGAGCGGGTTCTGCGCGGCGCGCCTGTGGCTAGCGCGTCTGAGACGGCGTCTCAGAAGGCGCCTCCGAGGCTCAGCCCACCCCAACCGTTGAAGCCAGACTTGGTGATCAGCGGCGTGAAACCAGCCTTGAACATGAAGCCGCCATCGATGGGCTGGTAGCGGTAGCCCACTGTCGCCGTCCCCGCGATGCCGACGCCTTCGGCACTGGCAGATGCGCCACCGCCGGAGGATTCTCCGCTGGCGTACATGACCAGCGCTCCAGCGCCCAGTTCCAGATTGTGGCTTTTGCCACCAACCAAGTAGTTCGCCATAACGGGGGCTGTGATGAGCGAAATCTTGGCTGAGCTCTGCTGCCCGTTTGCGTCTGCGCCGCTCGCGCCAATCGAGAAGTAGCTGAACCCAACGCGGGCAGTGACGTTGTCCAGCAGCGCGCGTTCATAGTTAACGGAGTACAGAATTCCGTTGCCGAGAAGCTCAAGGTACATTGCGTTCTTCGCTGTGCGCTTGCTTGCGTCGGTGCGGGGAGCGGTGTTGTCGTTCACACGGTCGTGAGTTGGAGGCGGCAACTCCGCGACCATCGGCGATTCGCCGGAAGCGGGCATTTCGCCAGCCATCGCGCCGGACGAAACGCCGACACAAGCGAGAGACAACGAAAACGAAGCGATGATTCTTGAAGCGTTCATGATTCTAAGTTCCTTCCCTGGCGCTCTCGAGTTTGCGAGCGTCGTGCCGAGGGGTAGAGCAAGGGCGGTGCCACAGCCGGGGGTGACTGGATAGATCTCCTGCCGTTGGAATACGGGAAGCCCCGGCGGCGGGCCCGCGTAGGACGTCGCTTGCCGGTGCGCCCGCGAATTTCGCCGAATAACGTCACGGAAGTAGGCGTAACCGCGGTTACGCGTTCCGTCACAAACGAAAAAACGCGGGGCGGTCCGAAGACCACCCCGCGCAGCAGCAGCACGGATGGGCGATCAGAATGCTGTTGCCGGAGGCTCTGAGAATTGACCCGGGAACGGATCAGCGTTGTGACGACGATTCACTTCCTCTTGGGTCCAGGGGAACGTCGACCCGCGTTCCTGAAAGAAGGCCACGCCAATGACGCCCACGTTGCGGTCGCCACCCTTCTTTGATGCGTAGGAGTTCTTCACGGAACCGAAGCGGAACGCAGCGACGGTGCTGTGGCTGCGCCGGAACCCGTCGATCTCCACCGTGGAGAACGGAGCAAGAATGTAGCCGCGGTTGTTGAAGGAACCGCCTCGGCCATTGATGACGTCAAGGCCGTCCACCGTGCCCACCGCTTCGAAGCGGCCGCCAGTGTGGTTCCGTAGCTGGATGACGTAGCGCTGGCCATGCTCGCCAACGACGTAGGAGTTTTCTCCGTTGTTGAATCCTTCGAGGGGCCGCCCGCTGCTGTCGAGCAGGCGAACGGTGATTGCACCCCCTGCGATCCGAGCAGAGCCGCTACCAAAGTCGCTGACGCCGTCGCGGCGAGCCATGGCGCGTGCGCCACTCGCATCGTTGTAAAAGAGCTTCGCAACCGCAAAGGGGTTCGACGACTGTCGGAAAAACGGTGCGGTGCTGACGCGGCTGGTGCGGTTCTCGCCCCACTCTGTGCCGAGCCCGGGGCGGGATTCCGCCTTGGCGCTTTCCTGCGGCTGCATGGCCGAGCTGCCCGCGCTTGGCGGCGCCGAAGGCGCCGCGCTGTCCGCGCTGGGGGCCTCGCTTGCCTCCATATCCGCCGCGCCGCCATACGCTCCGGGTTGGGACGACTGTCCCATCGTCGGGCTTGCCGACTCGCTGGGTGCGCTCCTCGCTGCGCCGCTGGGACCCCGAGCGCCGCCGCATCCGACGGCCAAGCTCGCCAAAACACCAACAAAGATAGAAAGTTTCGTTCGCATCGCCTTATCCTCCGTGCCTGCTACATAGGCAAAACGGAGCAGCCAGGGGGCCCTTACAGAGGGCCGCCGTGATTTTCTAAACCAGGCGTTCTGGATGGCAATACACCCGAAAACTGCCGCTTCGGGCAAAGCCGACCAGGGTAATACCAACGGATTCGGCCAGATCCACCGCCATTGAACTCGGTGCGGAGACCGAAATCACGAAGGGCACTTCAGCGACGCAGGCTTTCTGCACGATTTCGAAGCCGGCACGGCCGCTGACGACCAATACCGTGTCTTTCAGGGGCACGCGCCCGTCGAGCAGCATGCGCCCGAAGACCTTATCGACGGCGTTGTGCCGGCCGATGTCCTCACGCACCAAGACTAGCTCGTCGCCCAGGTACAAACCCGCGGCATGAACCCCACCGGTGACCGCAAACGCGGACTGGCGCGCGCGTAGCGCCACGACGAAGTCATCCACCTGAGACGCGCTCAGGGTGCGCGCCGAGCGCACGGGCCGAGTGCGCTTGCAGAGATCGTCGATGCTACGACGCCCACACACGCCACACGCCGAACTGATCAGAGTTCCGCGCCGGGTCGTTTCTTCCAGAGCGATGACTTTGCCGGGGGCCGACACCACTTCGATCACGTTGCCGTAGCCCGAGTCGTCGGTCCGCCCGCAGTGGGAAATAGAGCCGAGGTCGCCGCGGCCCTGAATCAAACCTTCGGCCCACAACAACCCGGCGACCAGCTCTTGATCGTCGCCAGGGCTGCGCAAGGTGACCGCGAACACCTCGTCGTCCACGCGGATTTCGAGAGGTTCCTCAAGTGCGACTGCGTCCTCTTCGGCCGCATAGGATCGTTCCGTGTGCCGGTGGGTCGCGACAGACTTGTGGGTCTTGGCCGGCATGTTCGCGTCAGGGGCCTGCCAGGATCTTGCCTTGCGCGTCTGCGTCGACGTATCCGTCGCGGATGGGGCTCGATACATAGGCGCGCATGCGGATCTGAGTGTCGTGGGGTAGGTTGCGACGGATCAGCACGTGACTGATGCTCCCTTCGGGGTCAACGGCGCCGAGCGCTTCTTGCGCAACCGCCGGCACCCGGTTCCAGTCCACTTCACTCATAGGAAACAAATTGTCCTCTAGGGTGCCCGTTCCCAGTAGGCGGACCGGCACAGGCGCCTCGACGCGTCCTCCTCGATAAGTGTGCTGCAAAACTTTCGTCTTCGCCCGCGGGTCGCGGGCCTTGAGCACGATCCGGTCCGGATGGACGTCAAACTCCAGGACGTATGCGTCCGGCCCGGCCTGGGCACTCAGCTGCCGAAAGGCACGCTGCCAGCGTGCATCTTCGAGCAGCGAGGGGCCGGCCTCCACCTGGGTCTGGACAGGACTTGGTGTCGCTCCGGGGTCCTGGCAACTGATCATCAGGCCCAAACACAGAAGTGACCCCCACCCCGGTGTCCGCCTTTGGGTCATGAAACCGCAATCTCAGACAGCCATCGCTCCAAGATCTGTCGCCCCTCATACAGCGGTGGGATCAGCGTCCACTCGTTGCGTTGATGGGCTTGGGCCTGCACGCCGGGTCCGAAGTTGACCGCTGGGATGCCGAGAGCGGCAAAACGAGCCACGTCCGTCCAGGCTTGTTTCGGCTCCACGCAGTGTACGCCTGCACCGCTCAGTGCCTGCACAAGAGGATGCGTTGCTGACGGCGGTGCTGCAGGGCTCCGGTCCGTGAACTCGACTTCTGCGTCGTCCCCGAATAGCGCCGTCATCTCTGCAACGACCGCATCCAAGCTGCGGTCCGGTCCGAAGCGTCGGTTCACGTTCAGCTCGAATACGTCCGGAATGATGTTGCGCCCGCGTCCCCCGGACGCCAGCGTCGCGCTCGTGACGTTGGCCCAGGAGAGGCCCTCCACCTCCACGTGTTCCGGTGCAAGCGCCGCCAGACGCGCCAACAGGGGCGCCGCCTTGTGGATGGCGTTTTCACCCTGCCACGGGCGCGCGCTGTGCGCGGTTCGCCCGACGAAACGCACAGTCGCATGCACCGAACCGCCGCAGCCAAGCTGCAGCTTGTTGTCGCTGGGTTCGAGGGCGATCGCGAAGTCGACTTGCCGCAATTCGGCGTCTTCTGCCAGAACCACGCCGAGCTCGTTCTCTTCAAACGGGCCCTCCTCGCGCGCGTAGAAGACCAGAGTCAGGTCCACGCCGACCTGAGGACCGACCTCCGCGATGTCGAGCATCAAGGCGAGCCCGCTCTTCATGTCCGCGGAACCAGCTCCGTAGAGCCGGTCACCTTCAATGCGGGGAGGCGCGTCGTGTGCAGTGCGCACGACGTCCAGATGTCCGACGAGCGCAATATGCGGGCCTCTGCTGCCGCGCCAAGTTGGCACGACGATCGAATCCCCGTAGCGCCGGATGCGCTCTGGCAACGTGAGCGCCGACAGGCGCCGCTCCACCTCTGTGCAGATCAACTGCTCTTCCCCAATGGGAGAGGGCACGTTGCACAACCAAAGTAGTGACTCTGCGAGATCCATATTCAAACCGATACAGCGAACTCACGCAACGCGGCATTGAGACTGGTCTTCTTGTCGGTGCTTTCCTTGCGCTGGCCGATGATCAATGCGCACGGAACTTGGTACTCCCCAGCGGGAAACTTCTTCGCCCGCATGCCCGGGATGACGACGCTGCGCGCCGGAATGCGCATGCGAACTTCCACTGGCTCGCTTCCGGTGACGTCGATGATGGCCGTAGACGCGGTCAGCGTTACGCCCGCCCCGATGACGGCCTCCTCTTCCACCAGCATGCCCTCGACGATGATCGAGCGTGAGCCGATGAAACAACCGTCCTCGATAATCACAGGTTGTGCGCCCGGTGGTTCCAGCACACCTCCGATTCCGACGCCGCCCGACAAATGGCAGTTTCGCCCGATTTGCGCACAAGACCCGACGGTGGCCCAGGTGTCGACCATGCTCCCGGCACCCACCCAAGCACCGATATTCACGTAGCCGGGCATGACGATCGCACCGCGCTCCACAAACGCGCCATAGCGAATGGTTCCGGGAGGCACAACGCGCACGCCGGCGGCGTCCAATCCACTCTTGAGCGGGATCTTGTCGTAGTACTCGATGGGACCCAAGTTGCCGCGTTCCATCTCAGCTACGCCGAAGTAGAGCAGCACGGCCTGTTTCACCCAGGCATGGGTGGTCCACTTGCCGGGTGCATCTTGGCTCGCGACCCGCAACTTGCCGGCATCCAGAAGTGCCATGGCTTCGAGCACGGCAGCGCGGCCGGACTCGGTAGCTACTTGGGTGCGGTCCTCAAAACAGCGTTCTATCGTTCCACGCAACTCTGCCATCGACATGCTGGCCACATAGCGGGGCCCTTGTGGCGTCGCAAGCGGCGCGCGCGGGGAAAGGTCATTCTTACCGCGGCCAGCGCATTTCCACGAGACGCTCGGCGGCGACGAACCGGAAGGTGCCTCCGCCCAGCTGGGCAATCGCGGTCGCGCTCGCAAGACTGGGCTCGATGCTGGGCGGCGAGGGCAGCCATTGGGTAGCAGTGGCCCCCGGCTCGAACCGGACTTCGATCACGCAGGCCTCTTGCCGCGGCTCCAGGCGGATCTGTGCGGCGCCCTCACCGTCCCCGACAACAAGGGCGGCGGCAATGCCGAGTAGCTGTTGCAGAACCTGGGGCGGCACCAAGGATTCGCACGCTTCATCGGGCAAGTCGAGCTGGCTTACCGGCGCGCGGCTTGCTCCAGCGGCCGCCTTGTCTGCGTGCACGGCGCCGCGCATCAATTCGGCCAGATCTACTCGCAGGGCTTGCGTCGGGGTGGTGGGCGAGAGCAAGTCCACCAGTGCGCGCGCCGCATCCAACTCCGCGCCGACGCGCTTGACCACGCGCTCCAGGCGCAGTCGATTCTTCGCGTACATCGGCTTGGGGATGGCAGAAGTGAGCGCGCGGTCGAGTTCCCGAACTCGAGGCGTGATGAACTCATCCAGTGCGCGCGCCGCGCTTTCGTCGCTGACGACTGCAAGCAGTTGCTTGGACGCGCGGGCGATGATGCCGCACGAAGCGTGGACCGCGGGCAGCACCGTGGACACATTGCGCGGACCCACCCGTAGGCTTCCGAGCAGCTGCTCGAGGTTGCGTAGGCTGCCGAGGGCGTCTCGAAACGCCCCGCGGGCAGACGCAACTTGGCCTGCCTGCTGTCCTGGCAACGTTGGGCCGTTCTGCATCAGGACTTAGAGTAGGGCGTGTCCGGGGAAGAAGTAAGCGCACTCGATGGCGCCGTTTTCCTCTGAGTCGGACCCGTGCACGGCGTTCTCTCCGACATTCGAGCCGTAGGCCTTGCGAATCGTGCCGTCTGCAGCCTTCGCCGGATCCGTGGCTCCGATCACGTCACGGTAGTGCTGCACCGCGTTTTCACGCTCAAGGGCGACGACGACCACTGGGCCACGCGTCATGAAGGTGCAGAGCTCGTCGAAGAATGGGCGCTCGCGGTGTACCGCATAGAAGCCTTCGGCGACTTTGCGGGACAAGTGCAGCTGCTGCATGGACAGCACGTTGAAGCCCTCGTCCAACAGGCGCTGAACGATGTGGCCCTGTACTTTCTTTTCGACGGCGTCGGGTTTGATGATGCAGAGGGTTCGTTGTTTGGCCATGGCGGGTCCCTTGCTGTCTGTGCCCCCGAAAAGTTAGGGGGGACCTTTACGGCAGAGCCCGCGCAAGATCAAACGAAATTCGGCGAAACCCGGCGCCGGTTTCGAATGCCGGCGACGGCTCAGAGCATGCTCTTCAGGGTGGCGCCCATCTCCGCTGGCGTGGGCGCGACCTTGACACCGGCCGCCTGCAGCGCGGCGATCTTGTCTGCGGCCGTACCTTTACCCCCGCTGATGATTGCGCCGGCGTGGCCCATACGCTTGCCTGGAGGCGCCGTCGTGCCTGCAATGAAGCCCGCGACGGGTTTCTTCATATGCGCCTTGATGTACTCCGCCGCGAGCTCTTCAGCGTTTCCACCGATTTCGCCCATCATCATCACACCATGGGTGTCGGGATCCGCGTTGAACATCTTCAACACGTCGACGAAGTCCAGCCCGGCGACGGGGTCGCCGCCAATGCCAATGCAGGTCGATTGACCGAGGCCAAGTGCCGTGAGCTGCCCAACGGCTTCGTAGGTCAGCGTGCCTGAGCGGCTGACGACACCGATGTTGCCCGCCCGGTGGATGTGGCCAGGCATGATGCCCAGCTTGCACGCGCCAGGCGTGATCACGCCGGGGCAGTTGGGACCGAGCAGGCGCGTACTCCCTCCGAGGAGTGCGCGTCGAGTCCGAATCATGTCCATGACGGGAATGCCCTCGGTAATGCATACGACGAGTTCGCAGCCCGCGTCCGCCGCCTCCAATATCGCGTCAGCAGCAAACAGCGCCGGTACGAAAACGCAGGCCACTGTGGCCTCGGTCTTCTTGACGGCCTCAGCCACGGTGTCGAAGACCGGGACCTCTACTTTCTCGCCTTTGGGACCTTGAGCCTCGAAAGCCTCGCCGCCGCGCCCGGGTGTGCAGCCTGCGACGATCTGTGTGCCGTATTCGATGCACTGACCTGTATGGAACGATCCCGCGGAGCCGGTGATGCCCTGCACGACGATACGCGTGTTCTTGTCGACTAGAATTGCCATGATTTTTCTCCCAATCCCGTCGCAGCCCTCAGCCGCGCACCGCCGCCACAATCTTCTTTGCGCCGTCCGCCATCGTGTCTGCCGGCTGAATGGCTAGGCCACTCTTCGCCAAGATCTCTTTGCCCTTGTCGACGTTGGTGCCTTCCAGTCGAACCACCAGAGGCACTTCGAGGCCGAGTTCCTTCGTCGCTGCCACGACTCCTTCGGCAATGACGTCGCATTTCATGATGCCGCCGAAGATATTCACGAAGATGCCCTTCACCTTGTCGGACGACAGGATCATCTTGAACGCCTTGGTGACTTGTTCCTTGTTGGCGCCGCCGCCGACATCCAAGAAGTTCGCAGGTTCTCCGCCGTAGTGCTGGATGATGTCCATCGTGGACATGGCCAGCCCGGCGCCGTTGACCAAGCAGCCGATGTCACCGTCAAGCGATACGTAAGAGAGCCCCGCGGCCTTGGCCTCAGCCTCGACGGGGTCTTCTTCGTCGCTATCGCGGAGCTCGGCCCATTCACGGTGGCGGGCGGCGGCGTTGTCGTCGAAGTTGATCTTCGAATCCAAGGCCACGATGGCGCCTTGCTTGGTGACGACCAGGGGGTTGATCTCGCACAGGCTGCAGTCCTCTTTTTCGAAGAGTTCGCAGAGCGCCTTGATCGTCGCGGTGAACTCCTTGACCGTGCGTTTGGGATCTGGCGAGCCTTTGCTGATCTCCAGTCCGAATGCCAGCTTGCGCGCTTGGTAGCTTGCGAGCCCCACGACGGGGTCCACGTGTTCCGTGAGGATCTTCTCCGGAGTTTCTTCGGCGACCTTTTCGATTTCCACGCCGCCTTCCGTGGACGCCATGATCGCGATACGCCGCTTGTCGCGGTCCACCACGAGACCCAGGTAGAGCTCGCGCGCGATGTCGAGCCCCTGCTCGATATACAGGCGGCGTACCTTCTGACCCTCGGGTCCGGTTTGGTGGGTGACGAGCTGCATGCCAAGGATTTTGCCCGCCGTCGTCTGCGCGGCACTGGCGCCGTCCTTGACCACCTTGACTCCGCCACCCTTGCCGCGGCCGCCCGCGTGGATCTGCGCCTTGACCACCACAACGGGGCTACCCGTTTCGTCGATGAGCTTCTTCGCGTGCGCGCCAGCTTCCTCCGCCGTGAACGCCGGGTAGCCTTTGGGTACGACGATGCCGTACTTGGCGAATATCTGCTTGCCTTGGTACTCGTGAATTTTCATGGGCCTCCACGTCGCTGCTGAGCAGCGCGGCGAAAAACTGACCACCGGCTGTTAGATCGGTGGTCGCCAGGTCGCAACGGCGGGATGGGGCTCGTCTCAAGAATGGGCTGTGCAGCGGGAGATTTGAGACGCTAGTTCACTGAACAGCCGGCAGTGGGTTGCCGTTCTAGGTATGCCGCATGGCTCCGGAGAAGCGCGTGGGCCAGGCGCTCCCCCAGCATGCCGGCGCCTTTCTCCGTCAAATGATACAGATCTTTGCCCGCCAGACCCTTGTAGTAGAAGTCCCGCATGGAGCCATCGCCGCCCATGGCTGCGCGCAGGTCCCAGTAGGCAAGGCCCTTCTCCCGCGCTGCATTGCGGAGTTCGTCGATCACTCGCACCACTCTGGGGTCTGACTGCGTGCTGGTCTTGGTCCGTACGTGATCCGGCGGACCAACGATCAGGATGCTAACGCTTGGGTTTGAGGCTCTGTGTCGCGCAACCATCGTGTCCAGCCCGTCCAGGTTTTCTGCCGAGTTCCAAAAGTTCGTGCCCAGCATGAAGAGCACCAAGTCGTGATGCCGGGCGGCTAGCATCGGACGCACGCTTTCTTCGTCCAGCTTCGCGATGGCGCCGTAGGTGGCGCCGGTCACGGCCAAGGTGTCCACGACGAGCCCGTGTGGCCGCTCAAGTACGGTTCCGAGCAGGTGTACGAATTTGCGATCCAGGTTCTCGATGGAAACAGAGTGCCCCGCATCTTCCATCGGGACCGCGATGTGCGTGCTCTCACTGACGACCGACTGCGTTTCGATCACAGCGACTTCTGCACCGTCCACGCGAATGCGGAACCTCCCGCCCTTGGCGTGCCGGGCGTAGAACACGATTAACTGGGTGGCTTTCGTTCCTACACTGGCGCCGGCCTTTGCGGTGCCCAGCTTCATCTTCGCACCCGGTTCACCGGTGGCCGCGGACATGCCGGACGCACCGAACCCCCCCACGCGCGGCTTGGCCCCGCGAGTGAAGATGTACGTTTCCCAGTGCCCGACCATTTGTCGTTGCACATCCTGATGGCGATAGCCGCGCCACGGGGATCCGACTCCTACAAATCCGTGACCTCCGTCCCCGAACTGGCCCTGCAGCTTCCGCCGCAGAGTTCCCGAGAGTTGGTCTAGGGTCAGGTTCGAGTCGCCGTAGAATGCAACGCGAACCAAGCGTTCTTTGGGTGCGCGGGATAGAGCGGCGAGCTTTTCGTGGAATGCGCTCAGTCCGCGGTCGCCTTCGTCCGCGATGGCGACATCTTGCTTGCCGACGGCACTGGGTGGCAACGCCTCGACCCGCAGCGAGATGGCGGCGCATGGGGCCCTATCCGCTGGAAGCGGTGGGCCGGCGTCAGTGCTGGGCCGCACGGACCGAATTGGAGCGGCCGCCCGCGGGGCCACCACGAGCTTTGACGCCGCTGGATGTTGGCCGTTGCTCGGGGCACACTGAAAAAGCGCCGCGAAAGCGAGCAGCGGCGCGCGCAGCTCAGACCACGACATCCAACATCTGCAAGCGCGTCAGTTGGTCGTCCAGCTGCGCAGCGTAGTCGTCAATGAGCAGATCTAGATCGATCACGACGCGCTCGTCGTCGCTGCTGGCGACTGTGCCGCTGAGGGGGATCTCCCGATCGGCGGTCACGAGAACACCGCTCCAATGCGCGCCCCGTTTGGGTGTATCTGCGCCGCTTGCAAAGTGAAGCCGTTCTTTCGACATCGCGAGCACCGTCGCCAGCGTGCCGCCGTCCAGCCGCACGCTAGTTTCCAACGCACGGGGCGGCTCGACGAGATACCGCCCCTTCTTGTTCTGCTCGATCAAAGCGTCGATCTCTTCGAAGAGCTGTTTCGTCAGCGGCGTATCTTCTGCCTCCAGCAGGGCTTCGCGCATGCGCTTCATGGCCTTCTGCGTCACGATTAGGTTGTTGCGCATCTCCGTCACGCGCTGTTGGTCACGCCCGACCTTGTCCGCGACGATGCGCAGAAGATTGTGGTGCACTGGAAACGCAACGTCGCCGTGGCTCTCACAGAACGCCATCAAGCCATCGACCGAAATCGAAAGCAGCTTGCTCGGTGCCTTGGCAGTTGCCGTCATATTTCTGGGCAGCCCGGTGATGGCGCCAAGCTCCCCGACGGGCGCCGGTGGGCGCAGCACGTAGCGCTCCTGGCCATCTTCGCTCAGTGCAACTTCTCCCTCGACCAGGATCAGAAAGCGCTTGGGGACCTCGTCGGCTTCGAACAAGACCTCGTCGGTCTTTGCGCTGATGCTTTCGAAAGCCGCCACCAGTTCTGCCAAATGCGCCTGCGTGATGTTGGCGAAGAGTGGGAGTTGCTGGAGCTGCTCGGGAGTCGGTTGCATGGCCGGGACCTTACCTCAGGAAGCAACGAGCGCGCGCGGTATAGCGCCGGCAGCCCTGTTGGGTGCCGTGTTCGAACGCAGGCTGGCGTGGTGCGGTCTGCTGCCTACATATCGTTGCCTTCGGCCTGCGGATGAGTGCTCGTTGGCCCGGAAATGTGGGCGATTTCGAGCTGCGCGCTTGGCGCCAGACTTGCACTCTGGGTGACGTGGGTGCGAAACCGTTGTTCCAGGCCGGCGAGATGCTCGGCGATGCGTGGCGCTTACGCCATCCCCTTGGCTCGGGGGCGATGGGGGTCGTCTGGCGGGCTTGGGATCAGGCCCTTGAGCGAGACGTTGCGATCAAACTCGTCACCCGCGAGGACTGGCAGAGCGACGAGATGCGCGAGGTGTTCCGGGAGGAAGCGCGGGCTCTCGCCAAGGTCACGCATCCCAACGTCGTGTCCGTATACAGTCTCGGCGAACTCCTGCTCCCGTCCCATGCCGTGGCTCCGTACTACGTCATGCAATACCTGCCTGGGGGAACGCTCCGGGAGTGGACCGACCGCGCGGGAGGCCCACCGCTGGCAATCGATATCGCGTTGGACGTGCTCTCCGACGTCGCTGCGGGAGTGGATGCGATCCACGACGCAGGACTGGTACACTTCGATTTGAAGCCGGGGAATGTGCTGCACGACAGCACCGGGCGTTGGGTGGTCACCGACTTGACCTTCGGCACTTGGGCAGAACGCCAACGTGTACGGGGCATGTTCGTGGGCACTCCGGCGTATGGTGCTCCGGAGCGCATTACCGGAGTGGCTGGCGTTGGGGGTGCACGCAGTGTGGACGTGTACGCGCTCGGCGTGATGGCGTTCGAGCTGCTGACGGGCCGCCGGCCGTTTCACGCCCGTAGCGTTGCGGAACTCATGAGCATGCACGTGGTCGCGCCCCCACCCACTCCCAGCGAGCTTTCGCCGGACCTGCCCGCGGTTTTCGACGCGCCGTTGCTCGCGGCCTTGAGCAAGAATCCCCAGGAGCGCCCATTGACCGCCGCGCACTTCGTTCGGTTACTGCGCGACGCCGCGGAACGGGTACCGTCCGCCGGCGCCTTGCGCATCGGCGTCGCGGACGACGACGCGGACATCCGCGCTTTGATCGCGGCGATGTTGCGTGAGGGCTTGCAGCCGAAGGAAGTCTGCGAATACGAAGACGGCGGCGCGCTGCTCGCTGCCCACGCCCACCGCAAATTCGACCTAGTGGTAGTGGACCTGCAGATGCCTGGCTTGGGCGCCGACGCGGTGACGCGCGCATTGCGGGCCGCCGAGTCGGCGGTTGGGATCGTTGTCGTTTCGGGCGTCGGAAGCGCGGCGGATTGGCATCGGCTGTCGCAAATGGGCGCTGACGCCTTTCTACTCAAACCGCTCAGTGCGGACGCGCTCCTGGCTGTCGCCCGCCGAGCGGCGCCGGCCGGTCAGCAGCGCGCCGGAGCCGATCCTGCACGTCCAGACACGTTGCCCGATCTAGTCGGTCAGCCTGTACGGAAGCGTCCAGACACGCAGCCAGATCCTCCGAAACCTCGCTCAGGGTGAGGATGCGTGCGGGCTGCGAGGTTGCTGTGTAAGCTCTGCGTACGCGTGGCAAGCAAAGGGCGTCCTTACAGAACCATCGAATTCGAAGGATTCGAGATCCTCATCGGTCGCGGCGACGCGGAGAACGATGAGTTGACCTTTCGCGTGGCGCGCCCCCGGGACCTATGGCTGCACGTTGGCGGGGGTACCCCGGGCAGCCACGTGGTGGTGCGCAATCCCGACGGCGGGGAAGTGCCGCGGTCGGTCGTGGAGCGCGCCGCGGCCCACGCCGCCTGGTTTTCGAAAGCGCGCAACGCTTCGCGCGTCGAGGTGCATGTGTGCCAGGCGGCGGATGTGAGCAAACCTCGGGGCGCGAAGCGTGGACTGGTGCAGCTCAAGCGCCACAAGCGCTTGCGCGTGGAGCCGCAGCCCCCAGAGGCCCCGGAGGCCGAGGCGGAATCCGGCTAGAAGAGCGCCATTTCGGCGCGCCGCATAGCCGCGTCCCAAGCGGGGATTTGGGCATCGACTCAAGGTTGCTGGGCGGATGCCGTTCCATCGTGTGATCCCATGCTCTGGCGGCGTTCGAATCCACCCAAAAAGAGCGATCGGCCGAGTGTGCCGGTTCAAGAAAACGACTTCGATCGGGCCTTGGATACGCTGACGCTGGTCCTTCGCAAGGTGGGGGAACACTCATTGGGCAGCGAGGCCCGGGATGCTGCTGACACAAGAGAGGAGTACGAGGACTGGGCGACTCGACTCTCCCTCGGCCAACCGCCGAAAGACGAGGATGGACCGACGAGCGGAGTCGTTCGCGACTGGGGCGGGGTGCGACGCTTCGTGTCCGAGCAGCGCAAAGACGAACACGAACACGTGGCGCATTCGCTGGAAAACCTCCGTGAAGCCGTCCGCGAGCTTACGCGCATTACCTGCGACACCCTCGGCGAGGATCGCGATGCCGATCATCGCGTAGAGTCACAGCTCGGGCAGTTGGTTGTTGCGCTGAACGACCCCGATACCGATCACTTGCGTCGCGAGGCCAGTGCGCTGGCGGACCTCTTGCGTGGAGTGCTCGACCACCGCAAACGCCGCGGCGATGACCAGGTGAAGCGATTGCGGGAGCATGTGCGCGTCCTGCGTCAGCAGCTCACGGCGGCGCGCGAAAAGGCGAACACGGACCCGTTGACAGGGCTCTACAATGCCGCAGCGTTTCACGAGCAACTGGCACGGGTGGCGGAGTTGGGTCTGCTTTTCGACACGCAGCCGTGCCTGCTGGTAATGGATGTAGACGACTTTGCGTCAGTGAACGATAGCCTCGGTCGCGCCGCTGGCGATCGCACGCTACGCGAAGTGGCCGACGTCATCGTGCGTCAGTTTCTGCGGCGAGAAGACTTCGTCGCCCGTCACGGCGGTGAGGCCTTCGGTATCGTCGTGCCAGACGGACGTCTCGACGCCATGACAGCCCGGGCAGAGCAACTTTGCCACGCACTGTCAGCAAGCAACATCGAGGTCGGCAGCAGGCAGCTGCAGGTAACGGCGTCCTTCGGGCTTGCGGCGATCGTGCCGGGCGAGGCCTCGGACACTTGGCTGACGCGCGCCGGGCGAGCGCTGCATGAGGCCCAGCGCGCTGGCGGCAATCGCGTCGTCGTTGCCGACTTCGTCTAGCGCTATTGGGGCCTGTTCCGAGCCTACGCCGTTCATGGCATGCTTCCCAGCATGCGTAGAAGTGCCGTCATCCTGGGCCTGCTTCTCACGAGCGCCTGTTCGACGCGCTACGTCCCGCGCGCGGGCCCACGCTTGAGCATCGTGATGGAAGGCGGCGCACCGGCCTACGCAAAGGACGGCAAGGTTTACAAACACGGATTCGCGGGCGGCGGTCTGGTGGACGCCGTGGAAGATGACCCGGAGGCGCTCGAAGCAGCGCAAAAGTACCAGACGAGCATGGTGACCGGGTTTCTCCTGGTGCTCGCGGGCAGCGCTTGTCTCACCGCAAGCATCATTTTCCTGGCGACGCGCGATCCCCTCGATGAACGCGATTCGACGAACGACAGTCTGGCCCTCGGCACCGCCGTTTGTGGTCTCGCCGGTTACGTATCCGGCACGGTCGTGCTCGCGAGTGGCCAGCCCTATCACTTCGATGCCATCAACATCTACAACGACAAAGTCGACAAGCGACGCTTCCTATCGCCACCGGGCTACGGCCCGGCGCCCTGGACGCAGCCGATCCCGTACGGTCCTCCTCCTCCCGTAGCGCCTGTGCCTGTGCCGGCCCCTGGCCCTCCCGCCCCGCGGGCGGCGCCTCCGGCGAGCGTTGCGCCGCCCCCCGCGGATGTGCCGCCTCCGTTGGCGCCGGGCACACCTGCCCCCAAACCGCCCCCAGGTGACTGAAAACAGCGCGGTGAAATAAACCGGGGGCGACGGCCGAATACCGGACATCAGGAGAAAATGATGTACGAGTTACCCGAAGCCCAGCCCCTGGATGCCCACGACCTGGTTGCGATCGTTCTGTCGGTTTTCGCCCCCGGCTTGGGGCACGTGCTCTTGGGACAGAAAGTCAAAGGCATCGTGATCTTGGCGCTGGTGATCGCCTCTTGCGGCGTTGGCTACCTGATGTCGGCCCTCGTTGCCCTAGATGCCTACTGTCTGTCGCGAGCGCGGAAGCAACGTGCCGTCGGCGATTGGGAGTTCTTTGCCGAAAGCCATCAGAACCTCGGACTCTGATGCCATGACCGCGCTGTCGGCGCAGCTGACTATTGGAAGTCCGGCGGCGTCACCACGTTGCTGACCGGTGGCGCCTCCCGCAGCGCAAGAATGAGCGCGCGCTTGTCGGCGTCGGTCATTCCCTTGTAGTAGGGCCACGGCATGCCGTACAGCGTCCGTCCGGCCTTGTTGACGCCCTCGTTCAAGACGCGCATCAGGTCGTCGTCGCTGTACGCGCCAATGCCTGTCGCCGCATCGCTCGTGATGTTGGCGCTGTATACGGTGCCCTTGCCCGCGATGGGAAACGGCTGGCCGCCCGCCAGAGTCATGCCTGGCAGTTTTTCCCGTCGAGCGTCCACACCGTCATGGCAGTCGTTGCAGCTCGCGAGCGTGAGCAGAGCCCTGCCGCGCTCGAGTCCTTCTTTCGGCAGCTCGGCAGCGGGGGTGTCGACGGGTGCCGGCACTCCGCGGATGAACATCGAGACCGGAAAGTTCAGCTGTGTTGGCTCGACGCGGTTCGTGATCGGTTTGAGGGTGCGCAGGTACGCAATGATTGCAAGGGCATCCGCGTCCGAAAGCGTCTTTGCGTAGGATTGGTAGGGCATCATGGGAAACAGCGCGCGTCCGTGGCGCCCGACGCCCTCGCGCATGGCGCGCAAGATCTCGCCGTCCGTCCAATCGCCAAGCCCCGTTTCTTTGTCTGGGGTCAGGTTCGCTGCGCGCACCGTTCCGGGAAAGCCCGGCAGGTTGAAGACGCGGCCTTCTCCCTCGTGCCCGGCGATCATTGGCTCCCCCGGCTTGCTCTCGTCCACTTTGGAGTGGCAGCCAAGGCAACCCGTCACGTGCATGGCCAGGTAGTAGCCGCGCTCGATGGCCTTTGCGTCAGCGCTCGCGCTGACATCAGGTGCTGCTTTGGCATTGGGTAACAGCGCGTAGAAGCGGACTGCGACACCGACGACCGCGAGCAGCAGCAGCACTCCCAATACGGTCAGCACCTTCTTGACTCTCTTCATGCGTTCCTACTTTCGCTTGAGTTTCCGAATGTGACGCACCAACGATTCCATCTGCTCGTCATCGAGAAGCGCCGAAAACGACGGCATGTTCGGCGGCTTTCCGTTCTGCAGAGTCGAGTTCAACTGCGCGTCCGTCCGAGCAGCTTGGAACGCCGGGTCACCGAGATCCTGAGCGCGCGGGCCCATTCCGCTCGGCCGCACGCCATTGCCGTTCAAGCCGTGGCAGCGGGCGCAGGTGGCGCCGAACAGCGTTGCACCTTGTGGCTTTTCGCGCTTGGTGCGCCCGTCGCAACCATGCAGCAGCAGCAGCGCCAGTGCCCCAGCGGAAACCTTCGTCCACCCCACCAGAATCATCCGAGTCTTGCCTAATTGCAGGAGTTCTCCTTGGATTTCAAGGGGAACCTCTGCAATCCAGCGGCGCATGGATTGCTTGCGCCGGAGAACCCGAGTACCCAGCGCCAGGTGGGTCGACGAACATGGGTCAGCGCGGGGCTGTGCGTTGCGTTGGGTTCGCCGCTGAGTGCCCGGGCGGAGTCCGCGGGGGCACGGGCTACGCCATCGGCGCCCGGCGCGCCAGCGGTCATGACAGACCCAGAGCCGACCGCGACGGCGCCGGAGGCTCCAAAGAAGTATTCGTATTGGCAGTCGGAGCGTCACACGTACTTCGTGTCCAGTGCGAGCGACGTGGGCGTGATCTACGTGCGGCCCCATGTGACCCTGGGCTGGGGAGCGCCGTTCTGGAACTTCTTCGGCATCGATGCCTACAGCGTGGTGACGAACAGCTTTGCCGCCGGCGCTGTCGCCTTTCGCGCCAATCTGCCGTTCTTGGACGTGCAGATGGGCGTGCGGCACAGCTACCCGTACAACCGAAGACTTCTGCCGAAGCAAGAGCGCTTCGAGGCAAGCGACTTGAGTTTGGGCGAGGCCGACGAGCGCTCGACCTACAACGTGATCGAACTTGAGATCACCCCGCTGGCTCCGCTGTTCGGTGGCGCGGTGTTTGCTGAGCTGCATCCCATGTGGTTCGACACGTCCACGGACGTTCTGCTCTACGAAGAGATCATGCGCGCGGTGATCGAGCCTCCCTTCGCCATGCGCACACGGCTTGGCTACGTGCGTGGCTTGGACGCAGCCGGGAAATGGAAGTTTGGCGGCATGGTCGAGTATATGGTCACGCCCGGGCGTCCGCGTAACGTGACGCGGCTCGGTCCCATCTTCATCGGCGGACTAACCGACACCCTTGAGGTCCTGGCCACCGCGACGGTGCCCGTGGACAGTCCCGATAACCTCGGATTCTATGAAGGATCTTACGGCTTTCTGGGTTTGCGCGGTCGCTTTGCGCACCGCTTTTGAGCGTCGCGAACTGCGTAGGGCGTGATCTGGCGTCTCCGCGGGGTTATGGATCCCCTATGGCAAGCACCAACCTACGCCGTCGCCTTATTCGCACTTGCACCCGCCTGCTCGGAATCACCGCCGCGTTGGGCACGCTCACCACTCCGGGCTGTTCGGCCCCCGCGCCGGACGAAGCGGTCGGTAGCGAGCAAGCGGCGCTCTCGACCGGGCTCGTCATTGCAGAAGTGTACGGCGGCGGCGGCAACTCCGGCGCCCCCTACACGAACGACTTCGTCGTGATCTTCAACCGCGGCACGAGTGCGGCGTCGCTGAACGGCTTGTCGTTCCAGTATGCGTCCAGCACCGGCAACTTCTCGGCTGCCAACGCAATCGCATTGCCGAACGTGACGGTGCAACCGGGTAAGTACTTCTTGCTTCAACTCAGTGGTGGAAGCACCGGAGTCGCGTTGCCGACTGCGGACGCCACGGGCACCGTCAATCTCAGCAGTACCAGCGGCAAAGTAGCCCTCGTTTCGACGCCCCTCGACGCCTGCGGCACAACAGGGACGCCGTGTGCCACCACGAACATCATCGACTTCGTCGGTTATGGTTCAACGGCGCAGCAGTTCGAGGGCTCCGCCGCGACGGGCAACCTGAGCAATACGAACAGCGGACAACGCAAAGCCGGCGGCTGCACGGAAACCGACGACAACGCCTCGGATTTCGACGTTGCTGCGCCGACTCCGCGCAACTCCGCAACAGCGGCCGCACCCTGCGGCGCCACAGATGCGGGTACGGGCGGCACCAGCGGAACGGGCGGCACGGGCGGCGCAACGGGCGGCACGGGAGGCACGGGAGGCGCAACGGGCGGCACGGGCGGCGCGACGGGCGGCACGGGCGGCACCGGCGGCGCGACGGGCGGCACCGGCGGCGGAACTACAGACGCTGGCGTGGCTCCAACTGGCTTGGTGATCGCCGAAACCTTCGGTGGCTCTGGGAGCAACGCGCCATTCAGCAACGACTACGTCGTGGTCTTCAACCGCGGCACGGCGCCGGCGTCCTTGGCGGGCACGTATGTGCAATATGCTTCGGCGACAGGAGCGTTCAATGGCACTGGTTTCAATGTGACAGCGCTGCCGAACATGACCTTGAATGTGGGCCAATACTTCTTGGTGCAGCTCGCCCCAGGCCCTACTGGTGACGGCGGCCCTGCGGCTCCGGCGCTGCCCACCCCGGATGCTACGGGTCAGAGCAATCTGTCCTTCAGTGCCGGCAAAGTGGCACTGACCTTCGGCGCACCCCTCGACGGTTGTGGCGCGAGCGGCAGTCCCTGCAGTGGCAGCTCACTCCTGGATTTGGTGGGCTACGGCACGACCGCTTCGCAATTCGAAGGCGGCGGCGCAGCACCCGCTCCCAGCATCCAAACCGGGGACCAGCGCAAGGACGGCGGCTGCCAGGACACCGACGACAACGCAGCGGACTTCATCGCCACCGCGCCCGCGCCGAAGAACACTTCGAGCCCAACCAACGACTGCTCCGCAGGCGGCACAGGTGGAGCAGGCGGTGGCGCCGGAACTGGCGGCGGCGCCGGAGCTGGGGGCGGCAGCGCGGGCACGGGCACCGGCGGTGGCAACAGCGGTGGCTTCGGCAATTTCGGCGGCAACTCTGGCGGCACAGGCAATCTCAACCAGCAGCCGGGCACGGGCTCGTCGGACGACGGCTGTGGCTGTCGCACCCCCCGCGGGTCCCACGCGCCTCAGGGTGCATGGTTGCTTGCGCTCTTGGGCGCAGGAGCCCTCGCGCGTCGTCGTCGTCGTCGCTAGGCGCGGTGCTCACCGACCCCGGCGCGCCTGCGGCGCCGGGCGCCCCATCGGGCAATGGGCAACCCTCAAGGTGGGGTTTGCCCAAGAAACGACGCGATGCCGTCGTGAGTCGTATTCTTCGCTTCAAACCAGGGCGAGTGACCCGCTTCCGGGATCACTTGGAGCGACGCCGTCGTCTTGTTCAGCGCCGCCTGTATGTGCTGCCCCAGCGCAACGCCGAGCGGGTCGCTTTCGCCGAATGCGATGTGCACCGGTCCGGTATACGCCAGCGCCGCGGAGTAGTCGTAGCCCGGGAAAAACACGGCTTCGTTGGTGGCGTTCGATGTGGCCTGGTTGCAGGTCGTGCGTCTCAAGTCTTCCGGTAGAGCAACGTCTGGATCGTGGAAATACGCCGGGCTTACCGCGAGCACGGCCGGCATGCAGTCGTCCCCGACAGGTGCCGGTAGCGGTTTGGGGATCTTGCCTGCGCTCTGCAGGCTTGCGACTTTCTGCAGCAACCGCCCGCGCGCTTCGTCATTGGGCGGCTTGGTGGGCGCAAGGGCACCGATGAACAGCAGGGCCTCGACGTTCTTCATGTATTTCGCCGTGTAGGCCCAGGCGATCAGTCCGCCCCAGGAGTGCGCAAGCAGCACGACGCGGCTCGCGTTTTCAGCACCGCGCACCGCTTCAACGTCCGCCACGTAGTCGTCCATGGCAAACGCCGCGGCCTTCGGAGAGCTCGAAGCGCCCGCCCCACGCTGGTCGAAGCTGATGATTGCGCGGTCTGTGGTTGCAAGGTCTTCCAGAGCACGCATGTAGCGGCCCGATAGTGCGGGGCCGCCGTGCAACAGCACGACGCTCTGTTTTGCACTACTCGGGCCACGCCGGCGCACGAACAGCTCGACGTCACCTGCGCTAATGGTGCGCTCCTCGACCAGGATTGGACCGGCTTCGAGAGCGGCGTCCCCGTGGCCAGGATGTTCTGGAGCAGACTTAGAGCAGGCGATGCACAGCAGCGTCAGTGCAACGTACCCCCGCTGCATCAATCGAGAGTTCCCGAAAGCCGCACAATTGCATGTTCGATGACTTCGGGGCTGACGGCCAGCCGCTCTGCGGCAGTCACCAGTGTTTCGACCTCCGCCTTGTGTAGCTGATGATCTGCCAAGGCGATCGTCACCAAGTCTTCGATCACTTTCTGGCGCGCTGTGCGCCCCAGCTTCATCTTCAGGGTGCGGGCGAGCTCTTCCATCTTTTCTGCATGCTGCTCCTCGGAGAGCTCCATCAGTGTTTGCTTCGCGCTCAACACTCCGCGTTTGCCCACCAGTTTGCCGAGGGCTTTCTTTTCGCCACGCACGACTTTGCCGTCTGCCAACGCGACGGCGTACCCGGCCAGCGCCAGGAACTCGCGCACCACGGGGGTGACGTCCGAGTCGTCGCTCAAGAAGCTCGGATCCATCACTTGCATCACAGCGCGCACTTCCCGCTCAAGGGCCGCTTCGCTCAAGAGTTCGCTTGTGCCGCTCAGCAGACGGTGGAACTTGGCTTCGCTTTGCGAGCGGCCACAGATCTCATGGTAGCCTAGGGATCTCGAGTAGGCGTCTAGTGCCTTGATACGCAGCGGACTGTAGGGGTGCGTGGAGAACCAATCGTCTTCAGAGTTGTCCAGGTGCTCGCTCTGCACGTCGGCGTATTGAGTGGCGCACTCCGCAGCATGTTGCAGAAACCGTGCGCCGCTGAGGCCGCTGGTCAATTTGAAAAAAGCGCGCACTGCGGCATCAAAATCATCGCAGGCCAGCAGCCCGATGCGATCCGCCGTCAGTTCGGCGTAACGCATCCAGGCGCACAGTCTTGCGATGTGGATCGGCGCGAGTTCGTCGTCCTCCAAGAAAGCGTCCGGCGAGAGGCGGAAATGATCGAAGACTACGTGCCCGATCTCGTGGCCTATGACGAAGCGAAGCTCCTCGAGGTCGAGCTGTTCCAGTGCCGCGCTGGTAATGCCAAGCAGCAGGACGCCGCGTTCCGGTGGGACCACGAAAGCGTTGATCTCCGAGCCGCTCACGCAGAACACTTCGATGGGCGTCTCCAGGCCAAGCACGACGCGGATATGGGCGAGCGCCTTGAACACCTCCGGCGAGAGCTTCTCCGAGAGCCGCAGTGCACTGAGCAAGAGCTGGCGCCGTGCGGAGAGCGCCGGCGATTCCGAGCGCTGCAGTATCGTCCGAAAGCGCTTGTCCGCGAGCAATGCGTTGCGCATCTCGACTTCGCCATCGAAGACGACGCGGTCCAGATCCAGGCCACAGCGGACCCCACCCTGCTTGTCTCCGAAGACCATGACGCAGGGTGGCCCTTGGGCGGGGCCTCCGTCAATCCAAGAGCTTCAGTGGCGCTCGAGTTCGGCTGTGCGTGCGACGATCTTCGGCGCGGTGTGTAAGCCCGTGGCGAGGAGCCTCGTTGTGTCCCCATGCAGCATCGAAGCCCGTGGGCAAAAGTCCGTCGAATCGCCACGTTGTGTATGATCAGCACGCCGCTGTTGGTCCTCGCCGCTTGTAATAAGGGCGAAGGGGCCCCCGCAGGTGCCGCCCCGGCGTCTGCCCCGGCCCAGGCAGCCGCGGATGATCCCGGACCGACTGAGACCCGCAAGGTCATCAAGCGCGCGGAACTGAGCATCAGTGTCGCGTCTCCTGCCGGGGCGCAGCGAGACGTTCTGGGGCTCGCCAAAGCACACGGTGGCTACGTGGTCAGCACGGAACAACTCGGGGATTCGGGCTCTGAGGGACCAGAGCGGGTTCACTCGGTGATCCGCGTGCGGGCGGACCGTTTCGAGAGTGCGCTCAGTGCCTTACGCAAATTGGGATCCCACGTCGGCAGTGAAAACGTGAGCAGCGAAGACGTCACCGAAGAGTTCATGGATCTTGGGGCGCGACTCCGCACGAAGAAGAAGCTGGAAGAGCGCTACTTGACGCTTCTGGAGAAAGCCTCGACCGTAGAAGATACGCTGAAGGTCGAGAAACACTTGGCCGACGTTCGCGGCGAGATCGAAAAGCTTGAGGGTCGGCAGAAGTACTTGAACGACCAAGTTGGCATGGCCACGATCACCGCGACCTTTACTCGCGAACAGCCGCTGGTTGCCGTCAGCGGCGCTAGTATCCGGCGTGCGGGCAAACGTGCCTATCTCGACGCAATCAACGTCACCGGCGGCATCGTCGTGGGTTCGGTACGCATGGCAGGCGTGCTCTTGCCCATTCTGATCTTCGTGCTGCTGCCACTGATCCTCGTGGTGCGTTTCACCGTGAACCGTCTTTCCAAACGGGCCACCGCGGCTGTGACTTGACAGCGCGCGTCAGCGGTCGCTGTGACCGAGGTCTCGCGTCGGGTCGATGCGGTCGCGGATGGCTTGCTTGATTTCCTTCGGTTCCGGAAAGCGCTCCGCGACTCGGCGATCGAAGAGCACCGCGCCATCGAGCAGGACTTCGAAGCTACCGCTGTCCGCGGGGGTTAGAAGGACCCGGATTTCTTCAGGGAACGTCTGCAAGAGTTCTTGCGCCAGCCAGGCGGCGCGGGTGAGCCACCGGCATTTGGGGCAGTAGCGGATCTCGACCAGGGGCTGCACGGCGCCAAGTCTAGCGGCGAACTGCTGGCCCTCGTCGGTTGGCGTCGCTTTTTCTGCGACCGGCGGAGCCCCGCAGGCTCATCCCAACGCTTGCGCCTTTGTCCGACTCCCACCGAGTGCGACGGACGCGGGTGCCGAATACGAGAAGGCAACCATGCAACCTGTTGGAACTACGTCACTTTTGTTGGTAGTCGGCGCGCTCTTGGCGACCGGTTGCATCGCGAAATCCTCGTCGGATACGGGCGTCGGCGGGGCCGGCTCTTCGAGCGGGGGCGGGGGATTCGGTGCCTTCGGCGCCTTCGGCGGCGCTGCGGCATCGGGCGCATCCACCGCTACCGGCGGCGCGAGTACCGGCGGCGAAAACAGCGGGGGCAGCGGCGCAACCGCCGCGAGCGGTGGCGCCGGAGGGGGGAGTGGGATCATGCTGCCCGCCGGCTGCTTCAACGGCGCCAGCGCAGAGTGCAACCCGCTGACCAACGCTGGCTGCACAGGTGGCGCTGCCTGTGACATCGGCATCGACGAAAACCAAGTCTCGCATTTGGTGTGCTATCCGCCGCCGAATCCCGCGCCTGTCGGTGGCGCGTGCAATGTAAAGGACGGCCCCTTTTGTGTGCCAGGGTCCGTGTGCACCGGGTCGCCGGGCACCTGCGTGCCGTTTTGTTGCAGCAATGCCGATTGCGGCGGCAACACCGCCTGCACTGCGATCGATCCCACATTGGGCACCCTGGGCGCCTGCATGCCCGGCGCTGGCAGCGGCGGCAGCGGCGGCACAAGTGGCAGCGGCGGCGCGACGAGTGGCCACGACCTGGTCAACTGCACGGGAACTGGATGGTCCACGGGCACGGTCAACAGCGTCACTCCGCAAGTTAGCGTCAGTACGGTGCAGACGGATCCGTCCGGCAACGTGAAGCTGGTCCTGCTGCCCAAGGCATCGACCACCAATGGGGACGTCGTCATCGGCGTGTACTTCTTCGCCAAGCCAGGGCAACTCTCGTATCCGCCCAACGGCAGCGTGGGCTGCGCCGTGCTGCGCTACCAGAACGGTTGGCAGACTGTCGACAAATCGCAGATGTGCGAGGTGACTCTCGGTCAGCTGAAGTTTGCTTCGACACCCGGCGCTTGCGATGGCGTGATGAGCGGCAGCTTCAAAGGCGTCTTCTCGGGAAATGCTCCCCTAGGCGGCACGTTCTCGGTCCCGCTCAAGATCGCCGCCAGCGAGGTGAAGCCCCCGTCGTGCCAGGGCGCGAACGGCCCCTGCAGCGCGCATTCGGATTGCTGCTCGCAGTCGTGCAGTCTATTCATCGGCGTGTGCAATTGAAGGCTCAATCTTCCGGCCGCGCCGCCCTCTGCGCGTTGGCCATGGCCGTTGGCGGATGCAGCCGCGGCGCTGCGCCGGAGCCCAAGTTGCCGCAGTTCAATCCCGAGGGCCAGACCAAATGCGGCATCGTCAAGAGTTCTACGCGGCCGCTGATCGTCGAGTGGCCGGCGGCGGACCGGGCGCAACTGGAAGCCGCAGCGAAACGCGGCATCGCCGCGGTGCGCTACTCCGGCTGCGAGATGGAAGTGCTGCCGCGCTGCGCCGTGACCGGTAACTATCGCTTCACGCCCACCACGCGCAAGTTGGAGCGCGTCGCCATTCGCGACGCCGATGAGCTCTACGCGGAGTTGCCCGTGGGCGCCGCCAAGCTCGAAGGCAAGCTGGAGCAAGCGGGCGTGCTCGAAGTGGCCATGCACGTGGTCGGGCGCTACGACGCCGCCACGGCCGACGACAGCAAGCTCGAAGGGGCGTGCGATCGCGCCACCCACGTGATCACGGGGCTCACCGTGGGGGCTTTCGAATTCTCGGCGGGGGCCAGTTCGTCCGTCGCAGGCGCAGTGGGCGTGCTCGGTGCCAGGGCGGGTGGAGGCTCTAGTCGAGAAAAGCAGCTGATCAACCGCGACGGCGATGCCGCGGCGTGCACCGGGTCGACTTCGACGGACCAGACGCCGCCCGAGGGCTGCGCCGCGCTGCTGCGCGTGGAGGTCACGCCGATATCAGACCTGGCCGTCTCCGCTTCGACACCCCTCGCTCCCAGCGTCGCTGGCGGTGGCCTCGGTGCGCCCAGCCCCGGGGCGGATGTGCGTCCGGGACCCGGCGTGGTGCGTGTGTTCATCAACAGTCCAGAGCCCGTGGAGCTGCATGGCATGGGCGTGTCCCGCCTCGAACCGGCAGCGGGCGGATTTCGCACGCTGGGCCCGAGCCAACTGCTGTGCCGTGGGGAGTGTGGGCAGTGGCTGGACGCGCGCGTCGGCCAGCGGCTTGCCGTCGGCCGGGACGACATCCCGTTTTCCGCCCCCATCAGCCTCTACGACAAGGAGGGCGACGTGCACTTGGACGTCGAACCCGGCAGCGGTGCGTCCATGGGTTGGGGCGTGACCAGTCTCAGTGTGGGCACGCTCTCAGCGGTCACGGGGCTCAGTTTGCTGATGACGGGTTTTCTCGTCGGCAGCGACAGCTCTGGCAAGAGCGACGGCACGGCCAGCGACTTGAAGACCTGGGGGTTGGTCACCTTGGGCGGCGGCGCGGCGCTGATCGGCGTCGGCGTCGTACTGATGAACGACGGCTCAACGAAAGTGGAAGTGCGTCCACCTCAGTGATACGTCGCTGTCAATAGCAATGCCGGTGCTACGGTTTGGTACTTGATGTCGGCCTTGATGGTTTCGAATTCGACGGCCGTGGATATGAACTGTACACGGCCGAGGGCGCCAATGCTCCATTCGTCAGCCACCCACACTTCGTAGCCGACCCCAAGCGCCGCTCCGAATCCCACAGCCAGCTTGTCTGTGCGGTCGTCGCCGTCGTCTAGTGTTGCGAGCCCAAGCAGCGCGAGGGCGTGTAGGCCTTCGTGATTGTCGAAGTAGTAATCCGCGTACACGCCGAGCAAGTTACCCGCGAAAGCGCCATCCGCATCGCTTTCGGTACCGTCGACATCGACCTTCGGCGAAAAGACGTGGAAGCCCATGTTGCCACCGCCGATGACGAGTCCCGGTGCGACCGTGCCGCCGATCAACAAGTGGCCCGCGACGCCGAAGCCCGTCACTGAAATGTCCGGTGGGTTGGCTGCTTCGGGATCCAGGCTGACGCTCGTGGTGGTGTAGGCCGCGCCGACACCTAAGCTGAGGTGGAAGCCGTCGTGGGTACGCGCGCCTGCGTCTTGTGCGTTTGCCGCGGCGGCCACACTCAGGGCGCCCAGGGTGAGGAGGGCGGACAGAGAGCGACGCATCATCGGATTGGCTGACATGAGATCGATATAGAGGAAAGCATTGGTAACCGGCAAGTTACCAATGCTTTCTGCCGGAAGACCCTCGGTTTTTTTTCGCTACCGCTGACTGCAACAACCTCCGCGCTCGGAGGTGCAGGCCCCTCAGGTGGCGCGGCGTCGTCTGCGCAGTGCGGCCAGCAAGATCAGGGACAGCCATGCGCCCGGAGTTCGGTCGGAACGCGTTGAGCGGCAGCCACAGCCGCCATCGTCCGAAGCTGGCTTTGCAGAACTGCCGCCGGCGCCCGCGTCGGTGCCCGCGTCGGGACACTGTCCGGCGTCGCAGTCGAAGGGCAAGTCAATCGTGCGTTCGGCCTCTTCCATCAGGTGCCCGAAGTAAGGCGCCTGCACGTCCGCCAGCGGCTTGCCGTGCCCGTCTTCGGTCCACTTTTTGGCGTCCGTAAGCGCGCGCCAAGAGCGGCGGTAGATCACGCGCGCGCGCACGTGGAGCTCTCCGCCATCCGCCGGCAGCTCGAAGCTGTAGCTGGTCGTGTCCTTCTCCAGTGGAGCCAAGCGGTTGTCCGCAGTGATCTTCACTGCGTCGGTGAAGAAGGTCGGCCCTTTGCCCGTCGCGTCTTCGTTGATCTTTGCGTACAGCTTTCCGGGCAAGCCAGCGTAGTACCCTTGCGCGGGATCGCCGACGCCGCCTAGGTCGTGGACCTTCTGCGTGCCCACGAAGGTCAACTTCTTGTCGTCCTGCGCGCGCCAAGCTTCGACGAGCAGGATCATGTTGCGGATGGTCACGCCGGTTGGAACGTGGTGTCCGGTCAGATCGTTTTCGAGGGTGACTGTCGCCGTGACGGTTTGGCCTTCGACCTTGGCTTCCAGGCCGAGGGTGACCGCATTTTCCAAGAACTCGGGGGTGGTGCCTGGGAAATCGTGCGCGCGCACTTCCCCGTTGGGGCGCCCGAGGGGAGGCGTTATCTGATTGCAGGCTTGGGCCGCGCCGGTCGCCTTCATATGGCAGGTGACGCAAGTGGCATGGCGGGGAGACTTCGGATCTGAGTACGGCGAGTTCAACCACTCCAGATACGTTGGCTCGCTGATCACGCCGTCGGCTTCTTCGAAGTCTCCGTCGCCGTCCGGGTCGTTCTTGTCCTGATGGCACGTAGCGCATACCAGCGCCGCCAGTTGCGGCTGATACGCCGGGCGCATGCTGCCCTGCACAAAGGTCGCGTCGCCGAGCAGGCCGAACACCACGGGTGCGCTGACGGCCGGCCGCGCCATGGTCACGACGCCGGGATACACGCCCGGGAAGTTCGGCTTGGTCGCATCGACGTTAGCCATCTGATGACACACCACGCAGGACACGCCGTTCTTGGCCTCTTCGGAGAGCGCTGAGAGCGGCTCCATGGCGATGTGCGGCTTCTTGATCCAGGGCTCGGGCTGGTGACAGGAGGCGCAGTCACTTTCCGGAAACTTGGCGGCGTGCACCGAGTCCCGGGTGTACACGAAGCCACCCGTCCCGTAGGTCGTGCCCGAGCCGTCGTAGATGTCGTAGACCCAGGTGTTTTCGCCGGCGTGTTTCATAGGCGACTTGGCCCACTCTGCGTACTGGTCGGTGTGGCAGACTCCGCATGAACCGGGCGAATCGAATACGTGGTTCGGGTCGGGTGTCAGGTCCAGGCCTTCGATCTCGATGCTCAGGTTTGTGGCGGGCGCGTCTGCGTTGACGCCAGAGTTGTAGAAGCCCTGCTTCGCCGCCACGATGACCAAGCCGCTGCCGCTAGCACCGGACAAGCTGAAGTTGCCGCTAGCATCGGTCTGCGCGCGAATGCCTTTTGCCTGGACGGTGACCAATGCGTCGGCGACGGGCAGCCCGCTGGCCTTGTCCTTCACGACGCCGGACACCTGGGCTGAAAGCGCGCCGGTAGTGCACAAGATCGAAAGTAGCGCGAGCGCCGGAACCGATCGGATCATGCTCTCGATGGTCTCCGCTTTAGCGCCGTGGGGATGTGACGGCCATCATGCCGCCCGCAAATCGACCTAGGAAAGCGCCGCTTTGATCAGCGCGTCGTCGGCTTCCTCGGGCAGCGTCACGGAAAGCCCGGGCTCGCGCTCCATGGCGCGCCGCGTCGCAGCGATGGCTCCTGGGTTCTGCGCCCAGGCGCGTCGTGCCACGCCGTTGCCGACGTCCCAGCCAAGCATGCCGTGGGCGCGTTCGGCGGCGTCCGCGCTTCCGTCGAGCACCAGGCCAAAGCCACCGTTCATCACTTCGCCCCAGCCCACGCCGCCGCCATTATGCAGGCTGACCCAAGTGGCGCCGCGGAAAGCGTCGCCGACGAAGTTGTGCACTGACATGTCCGCGCAGAAGCGCGAACCGTCTCGGATGTTGGCTGTCTCGCGCCAGGGCGAGTCCGTGCCAGAGGTGTCGTGGTGGTCGCGGCCCAGCACGATGGGCGCCCCAATGCACCCCGACGCGATGGCGGCGTTGAAACTTGCGGCGATAGCACGGCGCCCTTCCGCATCTGCGTACAAGATGCGCGCTTGTGAGCCGACGACCATCGCATTTTCTTCCGCCTGTTCAATCCAGCGCAGGTTGTCTCGGATTTGTTGGCGGATGTCCGGGGGCGCGGCGCTGGCCTGCTGCGAAAGCACCTCCGCTGCAATGGCGTCGGAAACGCGCAGGTCCTCCGGCTTGCCCGAGCAGCACACCCAGCGAAAGGGGCCGAAGCCGTAGTCAAAACACTGTGGCCCCATAATGTGCTCGACGTAGGACGGGTAGCGGAAGTCGCCGTCTTTGGAGCCGACGTCGGCGCCCGCACGGGCCGCCTCGACTAGGAAAGCGTTGCCGTAGTCCCAGAAGTGCATGCCCGCGTCTCCAAGTTGGTTGATCGCGGCCACGTGGCGGCGCAGCGTGGCTTGCACGGCGTCACGGAACCCGTCGGGATCCGCGCCGAGCATCAAACGTGCCGCATCGAAGTCCATCCCTGCTGGGTAGTAGCCCCCGCCAAACGGGTTGTGGAGCGACGTCTGATCCGAACCCAGGTCGATCTCGATGCCCGCCTTGGCCAGCCGTTCCCATAAGTCGACGATGTTGCCGACGTATCCCAGGCTTACGGCCTCTTTTGCCTTGCGGGCGCGCTCGATGCGACTCAGCAACTTGTCGAGATCGCTCTCGACTTCCATCAGCCAGCCTTGTTCGTGACGCTTCTTCACGGCGGCGGGATTCACCTCCGCGATCACGCCCACTGCGCCCGCAATCACGCTGGCCTTTGCTTGCGCGCCACTCATGCCGCCAAGTCCCGAGGTGACGAATACCTTGCCTGCGAGGCCGTCGCTGCCGGTTTTCAAATACAGTCGTCCCGCGCCCAGGAGCGTGATGGTCGTGCCATGCACGATGCCCTGGGGACCGATGTACATATAGCTTCCGGCAGTCATCTGTCCGTAGCTGGTCACCCCGAGCGCGGAGAGCTTCTCGAGGTTTTCTCGGGTCGAATAGTTGGGCACCATCATGCCGTTGGTGAGCACCACCCGGGGCGCGCTCGACGACGACGGAAAGCGACCCAGCGGGTGACCCGAATAGAGCACCAGCGTTTCTTCTTCACTCAAGAGCGACAAGTGCTGCATGGCGAGCCGGTACTGCGCCCAGTTCTGGAACACGGCGCCATTGCCGCCGTAGGTGATCAGCTCCATGGGATACTGCGCAACCGCAGGGTCAAGATTGTTCTGGATCATCAACATGATTGCCGCTGCATGCCGACAGCGGGCGGGATAGGCGTCGATGGGGCGCGCGTGCATTGCGTAGTGCGGGCGTAGGCGATGCATGTAGATGTGCCCGTGCTGACGCAACTCTCCTGCGAACTCCGGCGCAAGCTGCGCGTGCCAATTGCGCGGCACGTAACGCAGAGCGTTCTTGAGCGCGAGCTGCTCCTCTGCGGACGTCAGCTGCGGCGCGCGTGGCGGCGCACGGTCAACATCCGGTAGCGTTGCCGGTGCATCGGGCAGGTTGCTGGGCAAGCCTTCGGCTACTTGGGACGCAAAATCATCGCTCATGGCTTCTTCCTAACCCCAAGGCGCGCGCCGTTCTAGCGGGCTACTTGGGCCGCCGCGCACAATATTCGCGTTTGCGGATTTGAGCCCTCCGCAGGATACGCCCGCGCAGCAAGAAAAGCGTCGTTTCGTCGGCGTTTCCATAGCCTCAGCGCGGTCTAAATCAAGGAGCTTCGGACAATCTGCTCGGCACGCAGAGTGCATTCGTCCCGCCCAATGAAACACCTATTGATTCTGGGTGCAGGCACCGCGGGCACCATCGTTGCCAACCGGATGCGACGCTCTTTGTCGAAAGAGTGGCGCGTCTCTGTTGTCGATCCCAGTGACACGCACTTGTACCAGCCGGGCCTGCTGTTCTTGCCCTTCGGTGCGAAGGACGAAGCGGAGCTGGTGCGCTTGCGCGGCGACACGCTCGGGTCCGGGCTTGAGTGGGTACGTCAGGGCGTCGAGCGCGTCGAACCCGAAAAGAATCGCGTCGTGCTCGAAGACGAGAGCGTGCTCGACTACGACATCCTGGTCATTGCCACGGGCAGCCAAGTCCGCCCAGATATGACCGAGGGCCTAGTCGACAAGCGTTGGCACAAGAGCATCAGCGACTTCTACACGTTGCAAGGCTCGCTGGCGCTGCGCGAAATGCTGGCGAAGTTCGAGCGAGGGCGTCTGCTCGTCAACATCGTAGAGATGCCCATCAAGTGTCCCGTCGCTCCTCTTGAGTTTGTATTTCTGGCGGACGCGTATTTCACGGAGCGCGGTATCCGCAATCAGGTGGAGATCGTGTACGCCACGCCCTTGGACGGCGCGTTTACGCGCCCCATCGCCTCACAGAAGCTCGGCTACTTGCTTGAGCAGAAGAACATCCGCGTGGAGACGGAATTTGCCACCGCGAGCGTAGACGACGGCAAGAACGCTCTGGTTTCCTTTGACGGGCGCTCCCTGGATTTCGACCTGCTGGTCACGATCCCGACGCATACCGGTGCCGACTTTGTCGAGCCGTCCGGGCTGGGCGATGAGCTGTCCTTCGTGCCGACGGACTCCCGCACCCTCCAGGCCAAGGGCCACGACAACATCTTCGTGATCGGCGACGCCACGGACGTGCCTGCTTCTAAAGCCGGATCCGTGGCGCACTTTGAAGCCGACGGCATGGTGATCAATCTGGAACGCTACATTGCCGGAAAACCCTTGGCAGAAGAGTTCGACGGACACGCCAACTGCTTCGTGGAAACCGGCCACGGCAAGGGCATGCTGATCGACTTCAACTACGACGTCGAGCCGCTACCCGGCAAGTACCCTGTGCCCGGTGTTGGCCCGTTCTCGCTCCTGAAAGAGAGCCGCATCAACCACCTCGGCAAGCTGGCGTTTCGCTGGGTGTATTTCAACGGGCTCTTGCCCGGCAAGCCGATGCCCATGGCCGCGCAGATGTCCATGCTCGGCAAGCAAGTGCAAGAAGTCGAATCAAGCATCACTGAGTAGGAGAAGAAAACCATGCCAACAGCAACCTATGGCGGCCGCGCCGTGGACGTAGACAACGACGGATTCCTGGCGAATCCCGACGACTGGAGTCCCGACCTGGGAAAGGCCATCGCCGCCGAAGACGGGCTCACGCTTGGCGATGAGCACTGGAAGGTGATCGACTTCGCGCGTGCCGAGTTCAAAGAAAAGGGCGTCTCGCCCGGCCCGCGCCGCATCACGACGGGCTCGGGCGTCAACATGAAGCAGCTCTACGTGCTCTTCCCCAAGGGTCCCGGCAAGTTGATCGCCAAGGTCGCCGGCATCCCCAAACCCAAAGCCTGTCTCTGAGATAAGGAGCGAGCCCATGACTACAAACGGAAACCGCAAAGTCGCGATTGTCTGCTCCAAGGGCAGCCTGGACATGGCTTACCCCGGCCTCATCATCGCCAACGCCGCCCGCATGGCCGGCATCGACGCGATGCTGTTCTTCACCTTCTGGGGCCTCGATATCGTCAACAAGAAGAAGGTCGAACACCTCCACCTGCACCTCGTCGGCAATCCGTCCGTGCCCCTCCCCGCAATGATCGCCGGCCTGCCTGGCATGGAAGCCCTGGCAACCAAGCAGATGCAAAAGGACATGGACAAACTCGACATTCCCCACGTGAAGGAAATGATCGAAATGCTCGATGACGCCGGCGCCGAAATGTACGGCTGCCAACTCGCGATGGACATGTTCAAGCTGAAGAAGGACGACCTAATGCCTCAGGTGAAGGACGTGATTTCGGCGATGGACTTCTTGGACAAAGCCGAAGGCGCGCAGACGTTTTTCATTTAGGGAAATTCGGCCTCTCGACATCCGGACGAGGATCTCGGCTAGCGCGCTATCAGCACAAGGAGCGCGAGCGCCAGCGCAACCACGATTGACGCAACGATCAGGGCGCGGGCCGGCGCGTGCTGGCCGTGGGTGCTGGGATGGCGCGACCGGCAAACTACTTCATCGAGAAGACCGAAGGCGCGCAGACATTTTTATTTGGGAAACTCACGTAGCGGCAGGTGCCCGCACTGGGCGTGCATCAACTTGTCGCTCGACCGGTTCGGCCATCCCGGGCCTGGGGAACTACGCAAGTGGATTCGCGCGCCTGCCGGCGGGGCGCGCGGTCGGACGCCAGGTGCTCGAGGCTCGAGGCGGCTCGCCGCGCGGTGATACAGCTTGATCTGCGTTTTCTTGGTTCTCAGCGCATGCTAGAAATGGCCCGAGTGGGTCGGCCACGCTTGACGGGAGGTGGCCGTATCTGACGGGAGGTTGGAGGTCATGAATTTAGCTCGAACATCGCGCGTTGTTGCGTCAATCGCTCTCAGCCTCGCTGCAAGTTGCGGCGGAGGTTCAAGTGGGACCCCATCGAATGCATGCGCCGAGGGAACGCCGGGATGCCGCTGCTACGGGAACGGCACGTGCAACCCGGGCCTCACCTGCAACTCGAGCGGGATCTGTGGAGGTCCCGCGGGAACGGGCGGCGGTTCCGGTGACGCGGGCGTGATCCCAGACGGAAGTGCCGGTGTCGGCGGAGGCTCCGGCGGTACCGGTGGCGGCAACTACATGGACGAGTGCCACGCGGACCTGCACTGCTGGGGTGGGGGTGGCAGTGGCATGCAGGACTTCGGCGACCATCAATTGCGAAAAGTCGGCGGCCAGTGCTTGCTCAACGTGAGGACCCCGAGCGTCCAACTGAACCCCGACGGCTCGACGTCCAATTCCATTAGCTCAACCGACAAGTGGTACGTGGACTCGAACGACACGCTTTATATTTGCGATGATGATCACGCGTGCTGGTTCGTGTGTCGAACCGACTCCGTGATCTCGTTCCCCTGCAGCGGTTCGTCACTCGACTGCGAGGACTTGAATCAGGCCGCGTGTCAAGGGGTGCCCCTGTGCACATGGACGGGGGGTGCGTGCACAGGTTTCATCATGGCGTGCGATGTGTATTTCGACAAGGCGACGTGCGAGACCATCGGTTGCACTTGGTCGGGATGAATTCTTCTGCTCCGTGCGCTTGGCGATGGCTCGACGTAGCGGTACTATTCGGAGATGCGCGCATACTTGGGATACGTGACTGCGGTGGCGGCTTCGGTGACGTTGGTGCTCTCCGCCTGCGGCGGAAACCCCGAGGTCAGCTCCGGGGACGGAGGAGCGGCGGGGTCGAGCGGGGCCGCGGGTAGCGCTGGCACTGGCGGATCCGGCGCGGTGATCAGCACGGACGGCGGCGCCGGGGACTCCGGCGGACCGGCCGACGCAGATCTGTGCGCGACCCAGAGTTGTCCGAAAGAACAACATTGCGAGGTCGTCGGCGGCGTTGCGACCTGCGTCCCGAACGACTGCACGTCCCTGGGCTGTTCCGCCACCGAGCAGTGCGTGGCTGTCGACGGCGGAGCGTATTGCGAAGACATTGCCTGCAAGGACGACGTGGACTGCCCCGTCGACCGCTACTGCAACGGCAGCATCTGCGTCGACGACGCCTGCACGCCGGAGACTCGCAAGTGCACGGGGCAGGACTTGCTCGAATGCGATCAAAACGGCAGCGGGTTCACGAAGAAGTTCGGCTGTCAGAGCGGGTCGCCGTATTTTCAGAGCCAGTGCACGGACGATGGCAAGGGCGTCGCGGAGTGCCCCTGCGAAGATGATTGGGACTGCCCTGCATTTACCGAGTGTGAAGCTGGCAAGTGCCAAGGCACCGGCGTGGCGCCGACCTGCTCGTTGCCACCGGAGCCCTTTGCCAACGTGCTGCCCACGAATGAGATCACCTGGGGTGGAACCTTCGCCAACCCCAAGGCTGTTGGCAGTCCCTTCGAGGATTCCAGTCAGGTCGTGATGGTGCCGTTAGTCGCAAACCTCGACGACGACACTGGGGACGGCCTAATCGACGAGCGTGACTTCCCGGAGATCATCTTCACGACCTTTTGCTCCTCGCAGTTCACCACCAACGGTGTGCTGCGGGCCGTGCACGGTGGTGGTCCCAACAAGGGCAAAGACTTCTTCGCGACCTGCGGCGCCACGCGTTGGGTGGAGGGCGATGCGCTGCCCGCCAACTGCAATTGTGACAATGCCGATCTAGACTCCACGGCGAGCCTAGCGGTTGGTGACTTGGACAACGACGGCACGCCGGAGATCGTTGCCATCACCGAGGGCACCAATAACAACAACGGTGAAGTGCGCATCTATTCCAACGTGGGCGAGACCATCGCGACTAGCGCGCTGATCAATCTCAATGGCGCCAACCCCGCGCCGACTCTGGCCAACATCGACAACGCTGGACTATCCGAAATCATCGTTGGGCGCATCGTCTACACTTTGGAAAAAGACGCCACGACCAAGAAGCTGAAGTTCCTGGACACGTTCGAAGGCGCAGGACAGACGGGCACGAACGGGCAGGGGCCGGTTTCCTGCGTTGCCAACCTGGTAGGGGACTCGAAGCAGGAGATCGCCGCGGGCACCACGCTGTACCGCATGCCCATCCCCGGCGCCGGTATCAACAAGCGGGCCGACTGCGTTGGCGGCGAAACGGGCGAGACCAAGACGTTCTGCGATGGCGATCTGGTCGAGGTGTGGGATGGCCAAACCGTGAACGGTTCCGCAAAGATCCCCAACGGCAACCGCCAGGGCTTTTGTGCGGTCGCGGACGTGCTCGGCACCGACCAGACCAAGGCGCCAGGCCCCACCAATCCTCTCGACGGCGTTGCGGAGGTGATCAGCATCTCCAACGGTCGCCTGTACGTACTCAATGGGCAGACGGGAGCGTTGATGCTCGACTTGGCCATTGGCGAGGGCAGCAACGGGGGCGCGCCGAACGTCGATGATTTTGACGGCGATGGCTTTCCAGAAATCGGCAGCGCGTTCTCTGCGGCCTACGTGGTGATGGATCTGCAGGCGACGGCAACGGAGTGTCCCGCCTGGACGTCCGCGACGGACAGCAACAGCAACAAGCCGCGCACGCCGCCGGCTGCCAGTTGTTTGAAGGACACGGACTGCGGCGACACCGCCAAGTTCGCCTGCAACGAGAACACGGGCGCATGCGTGTGCCTGCAAAACGGCTGGCGCCGCAAGACTGAAGACGACTCTAGCCGTGTCACCGGGTCGAGCGTCTTTGACTTCAACGGTGATGGCGCCGCCGAGGTGATCTACAACGATGAGTGCAATTTCCGGGTCTACGACGGCCTCAACGGCGCGGTGTACTTCCAAGAGCCATCGGAGAGTCGCACGCGCATCGAGTACCCCGTCGTTGCCGACGTCGACAACGACGGCAACGCGGAGATCGTCTTTGCCACCACCACCGAAAGCGGCTTTTGCTCCGAGAACAAGGACAACCAATACAACGCCGGCATTGAAGTCTGGGGCGACAAGAGCGACTTGTGGGTCTCTGCGCGACGGATGTGGAATCAACACGCGTATCACGTGACCAACATCACCGAGTCGGGTCGCATCCCCGTCTTTGAGCCGGAGAGTTGGAAGACCTACAACGGACGGCTTTACAATACGTACCGCAGCAACCCTCGATCCTTCGGCGTGGCGCCGGATCTCACGGTGCAGGCCATTCAGGTATCGAGTCCGGACGCGGTCTGCGGGCAGCTATCCAACAAGCTGGACATTACCGTGCAGATCGCAAACATCGGAGATCTGCGCGTCGGGCCGGGCGTGGTGGTCAGCTTCTTCGGCACTTGGAACACTCCTCCCTTGTCCGAGGCCTTGAACAACGCGACTGCGGGGCCGCTGACGTTGGTGATCTCCAACAGCTTGGAGCCCGGCGACGTGATCCTGATGACCGCCAGCTACGACGCCGCGAACAACTCCCCCGGCGTGCTTCCCGACAAAGTGCGCGTGGTGGTCGACGATGGCGATCAGGCCAGGGAGTGTGTGGAGACCAACAACGAGCTCGAGCACCCGGTGGTGGCGCAAGGTGCGCAGGCAGACTTGCGGGTCGATGTTGGCGTGCCCACCGGCTGCCCGCCGGGCATCGTGCCCCAGGTGCCGACCACTGTTTTCAACGATGGCTCGGCGCCGGCCAGCAACGTCCTAGTGCGCTACTATGCCGGTGATCCCAACGCGGGCGGGCAACCGATCCACGACGAGATCCTCCCAGGACCCATCGCCGCGGGCGGCAGTGCGAATGTGACGCCCACCATGACCAGCTTCCCGGCTGGGCTGTCCGTGCTGATCTACGCCGTGGTTGACCCCGCCAACCAGATCCCGGAATGCAACGACGGCAACAACAAGGATGCGGCTGACGCGAAGATCACCTGTGGGGTCGTTCCGCAGTAGCCTGGCTCACGCGGCATCGCGAAGCCCAGTGCGTCAGTAGCGATCCGAAGGATTGTTACTGACGAGACAGCCCACTAGTACGCGCTGCGTGAAAACAGTGCGTCGCCGCGGACCAGGAACAGGGTACCGGCATTGTCGATGCCGGCGCCACTGAGCGAAGTGTTTCCAGCTTCGGGTAGGGCTGCGGGGTTCCAGCTGGCGCCCTGGTCGTGGCTCACCTGCAGATCCGTGTTGCCGTCTTTCCAGACCACGATGGTCTTGGCGTCCTTCGGGGAGAGCGCGACGCTGACGAACTGGGTCCCAAACGGGTGCGGGATCGCGGTGGTGGTTTTGCCGCCGTCCGTGGAGAGCCGCAGCTCCCAGTCCCCAGCGGCGTTCTTGACCCGCAGGCAAAGCAGGTCCGGGTTTGCCGGCGTCAGCCAGAGTGCGGACGGCGCCGACGCGAAGCCATGCAGCTCCTGGCAGGTGACTGCGGTGCTCGACGAGGTGCAGCGGGCAAGGGAGTTGGCACTGCTGGTGGTGACGTAGAACTCGCTGGGCGTGCCGGGAACGAACGCCAGGGACGAAAAGCCGTTTCCGTCGAGACTGCTAGGTTGCCACTGGGCAGGTGGCAACACGTCCCAGGACAGGTATCCGGCGCTGTCCACCTTGCCCGTGGCGTCGAAGAGCCGACTGCTCGAGTACAATCCGACGCGTGGCACCGACCCCATGGCCACGCTCAGCTGAGTGGGGGGCCAGCTTGGGTAGTAGCCCGCCGGCACGTCGAGTTTGATCGTGTCCCAGGACTTGTTGAGATTGGGCCAGTGCGCCACATACGCATCTGCGTTCGTCCGGTAGTACAGGTAGAAGTGGCCGAGCGCGTCGAAGCCGGCGCCGTCGCTGGTTACGGACGCGTCCTCCTCGAGCTTTTTGGAGAAAGTGCCGTTTTCCCAAATCAAGTACCAGGCCTGGTTCGCCTGCTTCTGGAACTCCAACGCAAGACGTCCCGCTGCATGGGGATCGACGAGTAGCCCCTTGGAATTCCAGCCGCCCGCTTTGACGATCTGTAGGAAGCTGGCTTGCGGCGTCCAGCCCTTGAGATCGGGAGCAGCGTCCGCTGGGGCGTCGGCCGTCGAAGCGTCCCCGGCGTTGCCCCCGCCGGCGTCTTGGCCGCCAGCTCCTGCGCTGGCACCACTGCTGCCGCCAGTGCCCGCGGCGCCGGAGCCCGCGGCACCCGCAGCTCCGCCGCTTGCGGGACCTCCGTCCGAAGCCGACGAACCGCACGCGCTGCCGATACCGGCCGCCACAGCCAAAAGTGAGAGCCCCAGGGCCCGTCGAGTCGCTCCAGTCATGTGCGCGACTAGTTGCGCGCGTCCCGCGGCGCATTCACGAGGCGGCTCGTTCCAGCGCGCCGGCCGCCTTGGCCGCGGCCAGCAGCTTCCGGTAGTAGGCGAGCCCGCTGACCGTATCGCCATGCACGATGACGATCAGCTGGCGTTTGGCCCGTGTGATGGCGACGTTCGTGCGTCGGATGTCTCGCAAGAAGCCGACGTCGCCCTGGGCGTTGCTGCGCAGTAGGTCGACAATGACGACTTCCTTTTCCCGGCCTTGAAAGCCGTCCACGGTTCCAATTTCAAGCCCAGCCTTGAGCAGGTCGGAAAGGTCGGTGCGCAGCCGCCGCACCTGGGCAGAGTACGGACAAATGGCTGCAATGTCCCCGGCGTTGATACCGCAGTCGACCAAGCGCTGCACTTCAGCCGCCACTAGCTTGCGGTGGGGGTCGTTGTAGTAGCTGCTGTGCTCGTCGTCGAAAGCTTCGCTGTGGCCCAGGGCGCTGGTGTCGACCACGATCCACGGCTGGGCATCGCGCTTCTTCAGCTTCTTCTTCGGCAGCAGCTGCTGGAGCCTGTGGTGCCGGTTCTCTGCCGCGGCCTCCAGCTTCCCGCCGTAGTGGGCTTGCGAGGGGAACTGCATCAACTCCGTCGGCATCCGGTACTGCTCCGCCAGCAGTGTGGTTGCTTCGTCCGGCCAGCGCGCAGCGCAGCGCTCGAAGAGCGTGGAAGAAAGTCCCGGATTGGCCTCCGAGTCTTGTGTGACGACCGTAGGCGGGAGTTGTTCGGGATCGCCGGCAAGCACGAGCACGCCGCCGCGTTCGAGGGCAGAAAGCGCTACGGGATCTGGCGCCTGGGTTGCCTCGTCGAGCACGACCATGTCGAACTTTTCGTCCCCGAGCGGCACGGCGTCCACGCCACCGGCCGTGGCACACACGATGCGTGAGCGGCGCAGCACTTTCGCCCTGGCTGCATCCTTCAGTGCGTGCGCTTCTCGCCGCAGCTCGCCGATGCGCTTCTTCGGATCGGCTGGGCGGCGGCCCTTGCCGTCGGCGATGCGCTGCGCCGCGTCGAAGTTCTTCTGGGCTTCTGCCATCTCCGGCAGCTCGGCGAGCTTGTGTTGCAGCGTGCACTGCGCCAAGTCCGGAGCGACTTTTTTCGGCGCGCCCAGGCGCAGCACCTTCACACCGTTGTCGGACAGCCGTCGCGTCAGATTGTCCACGGCAACGTTGCTGGCTGCGGTGACCAGGATCCGACGCCCCAGCAGCAAACCTTGGCGCACGATCTCTACCAAGGTGCGGGTCTTGCCGGTGCCTGGCGGACCATGCACCAGCACCGCGTCCCGAGCGCGCACGGCGCGTTCTACGGCGAGCCGCTGGTGTGGATTGAGTGCCGCATCTCGAAAGCTGAGCTCGGTCGCGTCATCGAACTGCGGTTCGATATCTCCAAACAGCAGTGCGCGGGTCCGCGCCAAGGCGTCGCTCTCGAGTGCCTGCACGGCTTGGTCGCCCCGCTGGAACGTAACCTCAGACTCTTCATGTTCGAAGTTGAGGGTGCCCGTTTCGACGAAACGGTCGTAGTCGTTGGGGAAGCGCAAGAGCAGCTGATCCGCAGTCACGCGCACCACGGTGGCGCGCTGCTCGCTTGTGGGGGCGCTGGCGGGTTCCCCTGCGCCCGCGGGCCAGACCAGCGCCGGGAAGCCGCTGCGCACTCGGTGCGGAGGCAGCGGTTTGCGATCCTTCCGTCCGAACCAGATCAGGGTTGCAGACGCACGCTTCGGCTCGCGGCGCACGAAGCTCAGCTGCGTGAGGGCCTTTCCGGCGGCGAGGCGCTCTGTTCAGGGGCGCCTCCAGCGCTCGTCGCGCTGGGAAGCGCGAGCCGCTTCGAGCTCGATGCGCCACCATTTTCGCAACTGGCGCAGATACTCTGGGGCGTCGGCCGCTTTCGGTGGCGTCATAGGTGATGCTGTGTAACCCAAGTCGAGTGCGCGCGCTCCCTTGAGCGCGTTCAGCCGTTGGCGTGGCGCTCACCACTGCCCGTCTCGCACGGTAAGTGCATTCCACAGTTTCTTGAGTGGGCCCGGCGACACTGAATTGTCGTCTTGAAGCGGCAGCGTGCTCGTGTCTGCGTCCAGATCTTTTACGCTCTTGACGTGTTTGAGCGTGCGGGTGCCCTTTAGGCTCGGGGCGTGTTCGTCGTACAGGTCGAACCACGGCAGACCGCGGCAGGAGTATTCTTTCGCGGTGACGGGGCTGGGAGGCGGTGGCTCTCCGGTGATCTCTCGCCAGAGCTCGCTATTGACGATGTGCACGTAGAGCCGCGCTGTGTTGTGAGTGTCCCAGCTGTCGATGCCGAAGCTGTCCGGGTAGACCTTTTGCTTCATGCGGCCACCGGCGCCGAGCCCCATGGCGCCAGTGGATGCGCGCGCACGCTGCGGTGCCGGCGCTGCGCAGCCCATGGGTGCAGCGGGCGCACCGAAGGCGCACAGTTCCGACGCGGCGAAGGGACGCGGTTTGGGAAAGCGTCCCGGCTTGGGCGCAAACAGTTTCAGTTGGATCCCGCCAAAGCGTTCTTCGCCGGTTACCTGGCCCTCTACCGTGTAGCCCAGGCCTAGCGGCATCGCGACGAATTGACGGATGCGCCCGCGGCCCACGCAGATCCCGTCCAGCCAGGGTTGCTGCGGCGCGACCAGATAGTTTTGCGGCTTGCGGATCAGATCCGGCTGCCACTTGTCGCCGGTCAAGGCGCACACCTTCCCAACGGCGACCTTCAGTGCGTGCGGCATGCGCGACGCAAAACTGAGCCACATAGCCTCGCGCTGGAACATCGGCAGAAACACGCCACCGTGTCGCACCCAGTCGCTGGGAACGCGGTGCTGGAAATCGTCGACACGCCGCACCGGAAACGAACCGAGCCCCGGGGGCAGCGGGTAGGTGCGCCCGTCGTCCGGGATGCGTAGCGTGCGCTGAAAAGTGACGGAGAAGTGTTCCCCGATGTGGATGCGGTCGTTTTCAACTTGAACTGCGAGCGTCATGGCAGCGTTCCTTTCCTGTGGCCGCGGTGTGTTTGGCGGCCTACTGACACCGACGCAGGCGGACTGCGGGGTGTCACAGCCTGCCGCCGAAAGGAACGCTAAGTGCTCAAGATCGCGCCATTAATTACCTTTTCAACAGCAGCGCGGTGACAAAACCGGACCTGCGTCGTCAGTTTTGGCGCGCGGAGCGCGCAGGCGCCGCTGCCAGCCCAGAGCTGGCTGCGCGTCCGCACCCGTCTGCCTACTTGGTTCCGAAGGACGCAATCGTGATGTCGCCGGACTTCATATCGAAAGTAAGGACTAGATCGTACTGCGTTCCTGAGTGCTCGAGGGTGATCGTGTGTTGAACGTCGAACGGGATCATGATCGCGGTGAGCCCAAGGCCATCCACGGAGCCACCTGTGGCGGCGGCAACCTTCCACGGACCGTTGGCAACGGTCTTTACCGTCCCGCCGTTGGTGCCGGCGGCGACCGTGAAGTCGAGCTTCCCGCTCCCGCACGTGCCCGCGTTCTCCTGTGGCACCAGCGCGCACTGTGGCGTGAGTGTGTCACAGAAGAGCACGCCGCCTTTGAGCCCGCCGGTATCCGTGTGCGGGAAAGAACACCCGACCGAGCCGCCACCGCCAGCGCCCGCCGCGCCGTTGCCGCCGTCGCCGCTGGTTCCCGCCGTACCACCGCTCGAGCCCCCAGCGCCTGTGCCGCCGGCACCCGCGCCGCCTGTGTTCGAGCCGCCCGAGCCGCCTGTGTTCGCCGGTGCCGAGGAATCACTTTCGCCACACCCCGTGCCGACCAACAGAACGATACTGGCAGTTACCCAAGAGATCTTTTTCATTCTAGGAGAATACAGCTCCACGGGCGATTCACACAAGGCCGGACGGGGTGTGGGCAGGGCGTCGTCCAGGGTGCGCCGGTGTCACACAGGTGTCCCCGGCGGCAAACGCTGCACTGAGCGCGCTCCGCCCCGCATCCGTCGCCGCGCACGGCGGGTGGTGTTGGCCGCATCACCCGTGCGCGGCGTCCGGTTGTCAGCTCGGGGTTGGAGGCTACTAGCGCTAAGTGTTTGAAATCGCCGTGGAAAGTCTTCTTTCGCAACAACGCTGTGACAAAGTCGGCATTGGGTCGTCAACTGTTCTGATGGAGGGTGCGGAGACAGCGCGCGACGTGGAGTTGGTCCACTACTTGGCGCAAGGCGATCTGCGCGCGGCGGGAAGTTGGCTTGTGGATCGCCATGCCCGCGACGTGATCGGCCTGTGCCGCGCCATGGTTCGCCCACGAGACACCGCGGACGATCTTGCTCAGGACACGTTCAGCGCGGCCTTTGCTGCACTGAAGGGATTCCGGCGCGATGCGTCGGCGCGCACGTGGCTGCTTTCCATTGCGCGCAACCGTTGTATCGATCATTTGCGCCGGGAGCGGCGAGCGCCGTTCGACGACTGGGACAGCGACGCTGGGGCGGATGATCACGCACACCCCGGACCGCTGCCGCCCGAAGTGCTGCTTACCCGAGACGACGTCAGCGCCGCCCTGGGGCGGCTCGGTGAGAGCGAGCGAGCGTTGGTCGTGCTGCGCTTTCGACACGGTCTCGACTATCCAGAGCTAGCGGAAGTGTTCGGGGTGCGGCAGGGCACGGTGCGCATGCGGCTGTCGCGGGCGCTTGCGGCCATGCGTCAAGAGCTCGAGGCACGGGAGCTGCCGGCCGCGCAGGCTGCCGAGCTTGACGCGGTCGCGTTTGGCGCGGCAGCGGAAACGAAAGCGGCGCCACGGCCGGCGCGCGGCCGCGCGAGTTTGCCTCGGAGCGCTCCCGCAACGCGCGCTTCCGGCACGACCGGCGCTGGCCCCCCGGCAGGGTTTGGCGCACCGCCACCGCAAGCTGGACCGCCCCGCCCGGCGCCGGCTCCAGCACGGCCCCCTGCGGCGCACGCTGCCGTTCCCGGGCGCCCGGCTGCTGCGCCAGCGCCACCCAGCGCGATGTCGCCGCCGCCCGCACCAGGCGCCGCCTCCGGCTTCTTCAGTCGGCTGTGGCAGTGGCTCCGCTCCGGCAGCGACGCCCCCACCGCCCTGGTCGACGCCGCGCCCGAGACGGCCCTGCCCTTCGACGATGAGCCGTCGCCGCAGCTCGCACAAGCGCTGGCGCAGATGGCGGATCGGCTCGGGACGCCTACGCCCTAGCCCGCGCCAACGCGGCGCTGCAACCGCGCGCGACTGAGCGGGAGAAGTGCGGCCCAATGCCCCTGTGCCGCGACCCAAAACCAACCCACTTCAAGCTGGGCCGAGTCGGTTCCACATTGCTTGCGACAAGAAACCGATCACGATGGGGAACACCGCGCTGGCGGCGAGGCGACACAGCGTGTAGCGCCAGCCCATGAGCGGCAGTTCGAAGGCCAGCACTCGGTGCATGCCGAGTAGCGCCCAAGACGAGAGGAACGCCGTGATGACACCGACGCCCGTGCCGGCCTTGAGCAGCACCGCCAAGATCGGGAACAGCACGAAGGGGCCGCCGGGTGCCAAAGCGCCGGCGGCTGTGCCCAAAGCGAGCCCCTTGAGCCCGGAGTCTTGCCCCAGCCACTGACCCAGTTGTTCTTGGGGGATCAGCTTGGATGCCATTCCGGCGAGAATGAACGCAGGGATCAAGATCGGTCCGACTTTGATCAAGAGCGAGACACCCTCCTTGGCACCTTCGAGTGCCACGCCCTTGCGGTACGCGAGGATGCTCAGCACCAAGGCGAGCGAACTCATGATGATCATCATCGGGAGCATGGGGTTCCTTTGCTGGCTCTTCTCGGAGTTGGGGGGCTGGGAGCTTTGCGACATCAGAAGATCCCGAGCGCGAGCCCCGCAGCGAGCGCCTGACCCAGTTCTTCGCACTCTACGATGATGTCATCGCTGACGTCGCCCTGGCAGATGACGGCCTCGGCGACCTTCTTGAGCTGCATGCCTGTCACGATGCGTTCGATGCTGCGCAACGCGCCGCTGCCGTCATTGCCGGCTTTGATGAAGACCGCATAAGGGCGTTGTACCAGCTTGCCTTCGGTGGGGTAGTAGGTCCGGTCGAAGAGGTCCTTGAGCGCCCCGGACATGTAGCCGAAGTTTTCCGGCGTGCCGAAGATGTAGGCGTCGTGTTCCAACAGGTGCTGCACAGTCGTGTCGAAT